>JANXNO010000221.1 GCA_025354075.1 Burkholderiales bacterium
CGCGAGCTGGCAGGTGGTGCCGTGGATGGAGGCGCGCGGTGGCGGCGCGATCATTCACATCGCCTCCATCTCCGGCATGGAAGGCAGCACGCGCTCAATCCCGTATGCAGCGGTCAAGGCGGCGATGATTTCGCATTCGAAGTCGCTGGCGTTGTCGCTCGCCAGCAAGAACATTCGCGTCAACTGCGTGTCGCCCGGATCGGTGGAATTCCCCGGCGGCGTGTGGGAGCAACGCAAACTGGAAGACTCGCCGATTTACGAAGCGACACGTCAGGGCATTCCGTTCAAGCGCATGGGGCGGCCCGAAGAAATCGCCGCCGCCGTGGTGTTTTGCGCGTCGGCTCCGGCGAGCTGGCTCAACGGGGTCAATTTGCCCGTCGATGGCGGCCAGCACCGTGGAAATTGGTAACAGCTTTTGGCTGGAACGCCTAATCAATTTGGGCTAAGCGGTATTATTCGCTAATTGTCAATATATCGATTTTTATAGCCATTAGCCCAGACCGAATGCTGTTCTTGGTAAAAAGCTGATCTTATGGGTTCGCTCAAAGCATTGGCTACAGATCGCCACCCAGACGGCGCCATCCCCACCCGTTGTGCGATTGCAACACAACCAAGGCCGTCACAACACTGTCAATTTTCGTCAGTGATTGACCTCGGAAATTGCCTCGAAACCGCCCGTTTAGGGCCGTTTGACGGACTTTTCAGGTCAGGCACGGAGATTGCCCTGCACCATGTAATTAACAGCGTGGAGTAGCACATGGGCTTCCTGGAAAATTGGTTCGGCGACAAGGCCAGCGCCGCGCTCGGACGGGCCGCCACGGCATTGCAGCCTATGCAGCCCGCCGCCGCTGGTCTCGGCGCATTGCCTCGCGCTGCGGACGCTTCGGCTCCACGAAAACGCGGCAGCGAACGCACCGCGACAGAACCCGCAGTCCGCGACTTCACCACCAAGCCGAATATTGATCCCGCTGCGCTGCAAAAAATCATGCCGCGCGACGGCGAATGCGCGCTTACGGTGTCAGGGCTTGACGGCGTGTTGACCGTCGGCAAAGACATGGTCATGACCACCGACCAGCCGATTCACTGCCAGACGTTGCGCGTACTGGGCACGTTGGAGGCCACGGTTTACGCACAGCGAATCATCATTGCCGAAGGCGCGCGCGTGATGGGCTCGGTACGAGTGAACGAAGCTGAAATTCGCGGCGAATTTGACGGCTCATTGCAAGCGCGGGGCTTGGCGGTTTTTCACAGCACGGCATCCGTTTTCGGCAAGATTCGCGCGCTGGAACTGACCATTTCGAAAGATGCGCAGATGCACGGCGCCGACGTAAAGCGCGTGGTGCCCCGCGTGTTCGACGACTTGAATCCCGAGCAAATCGGTGGCGGCAGCTTCGACGAAGGCTATTCGTCGATGTGCATCACGGTATCGCAGCGCTCTGCGCTCCGGCGCCAGTAGCCGACGCCCACCGGGGCAACATCACGCGGTCAAGCAGTCTTCAGGCTGCGCTCGTCGAGGTCAGGTTTTCCCCGGGCCGCGGCCTCGACGAGCACAGCCTGACATAACATCAGGCGTTGTCGGCCCGTCAATGGCAGTTGGCACAAGACGCTACCAGGCTTCAGTCCACACAGAAGCAAACCGCTCGCGAATTGCCGCTTCAGTAAAGCTGTGGTTCTGCCCACCGCGCTCGCTGATCTTGATGGAACCGAGCAGGCTACCCAACTTGCACGCTTTCTCCACCGACCACTGATGCGCGATGCCGTAAAGCAGCCCGGCACGAAACGCATCGCCGCAACCTGTCGGATCAACCAGCGCTGAAGCCGGAACCGCCGGCACGTCAATCACGCGCCCGCCCGCGTACACACGTGAGCCCTGCGCGCCGAGCGTGACGATCAGCGCCTTCAAACCCGACGCGAACGATTCAATCGCGCGACCGGTTTTCTGCGCGATCATTTCCGCTTCGTAATCGTTGACGCTCAGGTAATCAGCCATGCCGATCAGCTCCACGATTTCGTCGCCGGAAAACGCTGGCATCGCTTGACCGGGATCAAAAATGAACGGTGTTTTCGTCGACGCAAAGCCGCGCGCATGGCGGAACATGCCATCGCGACCGTCCGGCGCGATGATGCCCAGCGCCACGTTGGCAACCTTCGTCACATCAATCAATTGCGACTGAAACATCGCGCCCGCATGAAAACTGGTGATCTGGTTATCGTCGAGATCAGTCGTGATGTGGCAGTTCGCCGTCAACGTTTGCGGCACTACCTGCAACGCATCCAGCCCAATGCCATACCCCGCCATGCGCGCCCGATAGTCCGCGCCATCGTCACCCACCGCCGCACAAATTACCGGCGCGCCGCCGATCATTTTCAGCGTGTAGGCAATGTTGCCCGCGCAGCCACCAAACTCGCGGCGCATGTTGTCCACAAGAAAAGAAACGCTGATCTTGTGCGTCGCCCCCGGCACGATGTGGTCGCCAAACTTGCCCTGAAACACACAAATCGTGTCAAAGGCCATAGAGCCACAAATGAGGACGCGGGGTTCGAGGGACATGAGGCGCTTTCGGACGGGCAAAGACAGCATTCTATGCAGGGCGTGTCATGCGACCACCGGCGTCGTAGCCGCGATGAAATGAAACGGACTCGCGGAATGGTTGTTGCGCCACAGGTCCTCGATTTCGCGAAGCTGCATCGAGGCTACGGTGGCTAAAATATGCGGTGGGGGCACGTTTCGAAAGGAAAGAAATGCTCAGCGAATTTCGGAAACTTGCAATTTATCAGTGGAAGTTCGATTTGGAGTTTTGGAAATTGAAAGTTCATGCCGCGCGCAGAGCTAACGACGATGAAAGCGTCAGCATAGCGATGCGTGGCTACTGTACGGCGATTGAAAATCAAGTTGACGCCTGCTCGAAAAATTAGCTAAACGAGTGGGATCGGCGAGATGTTTCCTGCCCGACGAACCTTCGATTTATTAGTCTTTAAATTTTCTGGAGGCGAATGTGAGCACAACCCTCGAAATCCTCGAAGCCGAAGTTCTGCAGCTACCTGCTGCGGATCGCTCACATCTTCTGGAGCGTCTGATTGCGAGCCTCGATCTCGATCCTGAAGTCGAGGAAGCTTGGGAACAGGAAGCAGACCGCCGCGAAGCGCAGCTGGCCGCTGGTTCCGCCGCTATCGTCCCCGGCCATGAAGCCATCGCGCGACTTCGCGCGAGGCTTTCGAATTGACCTACTCGCTCCACTCGGGGGCAGAGCAGGACATTGCCGACGCGCTGGACTTCTACAAGGAGCAAGCCGGATTCGCCGTAGCCGAGCGATTTCTAGGCGAGTTTGAACGCGTTGCTAAGCTGCTAGTTGAATACCCCGGCCTCGGTACGCCAACGAAGAAGGGGCGCAGGACGTTCCCACTGCAGGTCTTTCCGTACTCGGTCGTCTACCGAAGTGTTGACGGCGGCCTTCTCATACTCATCGTGCGACATCAGCGACGAAAGCCGAGTTACGGTGGTGGTCGGCGCTGAGATGGCGTCCATCCAACCGGCGACGGTTGGCTTTCTGGATATCTGCCTTGGCGAGGAAGGCGGCGTAGAAAAGTAGCAAAGCATTGGTCGCGCGACGCAGCGCAAACGATGAGCACCGAAATCATCACTTCACGCGCCCTCGATTCCGCTTCGCTGCATCGAGGCTACGCACTGCACGTTGATTCCTTTGTGATACCGTGCAATTGGCCTGCGCGGGGAACAGTTTGCTGTGAGCGCATCTTTTGGGCTGTCGTCAAAAAATGGGAGTGAACGGGATGAAGATGATCGCGATTGCAATAATCGTCGCAGGGGTTTTAAGTTTGGCGTACGGCGGTTTCAGCTACACCAAGGACACCACGGCGGTCAAACTCGGCCCGATTGAACTGTCCGTTAAAGAGACGAAAACCGTGAACATTCCGCTGTGGGCTGGCATCGGCGCAATCCTCGTTGGTGGCCTGCTGCTGGTGTTTGGCAACAAGAAGTGAGGCGACTGATCGCTGCTCGTTAGTTGCGTAAGGTGGGCACCTTGTTGCCCCCAGGTTGCTTATATTTACCTCTGATTCCTCAAGCACCGGACACCTGCCGTGACGCAATCCATCGCCTTGATTACGCTCCTCGTTGACGATTACGACGAGGCCATTGCTTTCTTCACGCAGACGTTACGCTTTGAGTTGATCGAAGACACGGCGGTGACGGCTGACAAACGCTGGGTGGTGGTCGCGCCGCCGGACAGCGCAGGCGGCGCATCCTTGTTGCTGGCGAAAGCCGCGACGCCGGAGCAGGAGGCGCGCATCGGCGACCAGACCGGCGGCCGCGTGTTTATGTTTCTACACACGCAAAACTTCTGGGACGATTATCGGCACATGGTGGCGCACGGTGTGAAGTTCGCCGAGACGCCGCGCGAGGAATCGTACGGCCACGTCGTGGTGTTCTTCGACCTTTGCGGCAACAAATGGGATTTGCTCGAACGCGCGGACGATTGACGCGTTGTTTTTATCGCCCTGAAACGCGAAATTTCAGAAACAGCTATTCGCTGCAACGCTTATTTGACAAGGGCTAAGCGCGGCAAATTGGCGTAAATCGACTTTGGACGTTTATGGCACTTAAGCCCAAGTTAAAAAAGGGCTAGCGCCAAAAGCTGATAGTCAAAAGCGACTACTCCCGCACTCGTTTCGCCAGCGACCGAACCTGAGCATGTTGCCGCCGACTGACCGGCAACCGCTCGCCGCGTCCGCGCAGCGTCACGATCCATTGCGCCTCTCCATCGGCATCAGCGTCGCGCTCAAACGATTCGATCAGGTCGGAGCGCGCCAGACAGTTGCGATGAATACGCAGGTAGCGGCCACCAAATTCCTCGTCGATATGGGTCAGTGAATCTTCAATCAGATATTCGCGGCTGGCGGTCATGACCGTGATGTACTTTTGCTCAGCGCGAAAGTAAATGACCTCTTCGGCGGGGACCAGCAGCAAGCGACCGCGTTCGTTGACGCTGAAGAAGCGACGTGCTCCGCGTGGTAGCGCGGCGACAGCTGTAGATTCCAGCGGTTTGGCGCGCTCCAGTGCGGCCAGCAGACGCTCGCGGCGCACCGGTTTGAGCAGGTAATCCACCGCGTGAACTTCGAACGCTTCCAGCGCATGCTGATCGTAGGCGGTAATGAAAATCACGCGTGGCGCGTTCTCCATTTTGAGTAGGTGGCGTGCGGTTTCCAAGCCGTCCATCTCGGGCATGTTGATGTCGAGCAGCAGGATGTCAGCGCCGTGATTCGACGCCTCCAGCGCGGCGCGACCGTTGTCGACTTCGGCGACCACCGTGTGTGGAAATGCGGGTTGCAACTCATCAAGCAGGTCGAACAATCGGCGGCGCGCGGGCGGCTCGTCGTCGGCGATGATGATGCGGCTTGGGCGCTTGGGGGCAGATGTGACTGCGTTCATACCATTGCTTTTGTGTCGAGAGATTTTCGGTAGGGCAGCACCAGTTGCACCTGATAGCGGCCATCGCGCGGGCCACAGACCATGCGCGCTTCGGCGTCGAAGTGGAGTGCCAAGCGTTCGCGGATGTTGCTCATCGCCATTTTGTTGCCACCATGATGCGCGCCAGCCTGTTCGAGGAACGGATTTTTCACTGTAATCATTACCTCTGATCGCAGCCGCGTGACCTCGATTTCGATGGTGCCTGCGGCCTGCGTCGGCTC
Source organism: Burkholderiales bacterium (assembly GCA_025354075.1). Taxonomy (GTDB): domain Bacteria; phylum Pseudomonadota; class Gammaproteobacteria; order Burkholderiales; family Casimicrobiaceae; genus Casimicrobium. The sequence continues at coordinate 5,707 of JANXNO010000221.1, forward strand.
GATGCCGTGATACACCGCGTTCTCGGCAATCGGCTGCAACACCAGCGGCGGAACCAGCGCGTCGGCAGGCATTTTGTCGAGCTTCCAGACCACGTTGAGACGATCACCGAGACGCAGTTTTTCGAGATCGAGATATTGCCGCGTTAAGGTGATTTCATCGTCAATCGGTTGCAGGTCTCGGTTTTCGCGCATCAGCACGCGGAACAAGTCGGCCATGTCCATCAACGCGGCCTCCGCACGACGCGGCTCCGCGCGCAACACGCCGAGTACGCCGTTGATCGAGTTGAACAAAAAATGGGGACGGATGCGCGCCTGCAACGCCTGCAAGCGCGCCTCGGTGACAGCGGGCGAGAGCGCGCGGCCCAGCGTGTGAAAGTACACCAGAACCGCCGTCAACGCGATCAACGCGAGCGGCACAGAGCGCCACGCCACGCTGTCCATCCAGCGTGCAGCCGCAATGGCCACGAGCGCCGTGAACAGCACCATCAGCCCCGCCGCCTGCCAATACGCCAGCCGCCGCAGCGCGGGGCTGCCCAGCGCCCAGGCCGCACCAACGCTTGCGGCGACAGGCAGGCTCTCGGCCAGCGCGATGCTCAGATTGAGCAACAAATCAATCGGCCGTGCTGTGATGCTGATCGCGTAGGCGCTGACCATCGCGACGTACAACACCAGTGCCCGGGCCAGAATACCGACGTTTCTCAAGTCAGGAAACACGGCCTCGCGGGCGCTGCGCTCGCTGCGGGCTAAAATTTGGCTGGTCGCGTTTCTAGCGTGATTCGACGGCACCACTGATCTCGGTTGAGACTTCGTGCTCGCTGGTGCTCCCCCTCGGTTATCAATCATCACGCGTATTGTGGAGCAATCGTGGCCATCAAGCCGAGATTGTGAACAACCAAACACCTACATGCAAGCAAACTCATCGCCTCCCGCCAACCCCTCCTCCGGTTGGTCGGGCCGTTTCGACGAACCGGTCGCCGAAATCGTCAAGCGCTACGCCGCGTCCATCTCGTTTGACTATCGCCTTGCGGAGTTCGACATCGCGGGCTCGCTGGCTCATGCGCGCATGCTGGCCGCGGTTGGCGTGATCGCGGCGACGGATTTGTCCGAAATCGAACGCGGCATGGCGATCATCACGGCCGAAATTCAGGCTGGCAAATTCGAGTGGTCACTTGATCTTGAGGACGTACATTTCAACATCGAAAAGCGGCTCACTGCGCTGGTGGGCGATGCGGGCAAGCGACTACACACCGGTCGTTCACGCAACGATCAGGTGGCCACCGACGTGCGGCTGTACACGCGTGCGGCCTGCGATGAAATCGCGCGCTTGCTGATCAAATTGCAGGCGTCATTTGTTGCGCTCGCTGAACAACACACCGACACGATTCTGCCGGGCTTCACCCATTTGCAAGTCGCAATGCCGGTGACGCTGGGGCATCATTTGATGGCTTACGTTGAAATGTTTGCGCGCGACTACGAGCGCATTCTCGATTGCCGCAAGCGCGTGAACCGTTCGCCGCTCGGCGCTGCGGCGCTGGCCGGCACCACGTTCCCGATTGATCGTGAGATGACGGCGAAGGAATTGGGCTTTGATTCGGTGTGTCGCAACTCGCTCGACGCCGTGAGTGATCGCGATTTTGCGATTGAGTTTTTGAGCGCGTGCACCATCACCATGATGCACTTGTCGCGCATGAGCGAAGAGCTGATTTTGTGGATGAGCCCGCGCTTTGGCTTTATCGACATCGCGGATCGTTTTTGCACCGGCAGCTCGATCATGCCGCAGAAGAAAAATCCCGATGTGGCCGAGCTGGTGCGCGGAAAAATGGCGCGTGTGCAGGGGCATCTGGTGGCACTGACGACGCTCATGAAAGGTCAGCCGCTGACCTACAACAAGGACAATCAGGAAGACAAGGAACCGCTGTTTGACACCGTCGACACGGTCACACAAACGCTGATCATCTACGCCGACATGATCGGCGGCATTCGCGTGAAAGCAGACAACATGCGTGCTGCCGCGAGGGAGGGATTTGCCACGGCGACTGATCTGGCCGATTACCTCGTGCGCAAAGGCGTGCCGTTCCGCGATTCGCATGAATGCGTCGCGCGAGCGGTGAAAGCGGCGGAGGTGAAGGGCGTTGATCTGGCGGATTTGTCGTTGGCGGAATTGCAAGCGTTTTCGTCCGTCATCACCGATGATGTGTTTGCATCACTGACGCTCGAAGGATCGGTGGCTGCGCGCAAACACTTGGGCGGCACTGCGCCGGAGCGTGTGCGAGCTGAGATTGCGTTAGCAAAGACACGATTGGCAGCGCTGTAGGAGCGACTTGTCGCGACAAGCGCACACACTAACGTTGGTCGCGGCAAGCCGCTCCTACAAAAGCATCAAATGAATCAAGAAACGCTAGGCCTAATCGCTGGCACCCTCACCACCGCATCCTTCGTTCCGCAAGTCTGGAAAATCTGGTCGACGCGTTCGGCACGCGACCTGTCGTGGGCGATGGTGGCGGTATTCACGCTGGGCACGTTTTTGTGGCTTTTATACGGCATCAAAGTGGGCTCGTCATCAATCATGACGGCCAACGCCATCACCTTTCTGCTCTCACTCGCGATCTGCGTGATGAAGCTTCGTTTTGACAAAGAGATTATTGGAGATCCGCGATGAAATTGGCATTCCTTGGCTTGGGTGTGATGGGCTACCCGATGGCTGGTCACCTGCAAAAGGCTGGGCACAGCGTGACCGTTTACAACCGCAACGCAGAGAAATCCACAAAGTGGGTTGCAGCGCACGGCGGCACGTCGGCCGCCACACCGCGTGAAGCGGCACACGGTGCAGACATCGTGATGATGTGCGTCGGCAACGACAACGATGTGCGCTCGGTAATTTACGGCGACGATGGCGCGCTCGCGGGTCTTGCTGCGGGGGCCGTGCTCGTCGATCACACGACCGCTTCTGCCGACGTCGCGCGCGAGGTTTACACCGAGGCAACCAAAGCGGGCAAACATTTCATCGATGCGCCCGTTTCCGGCGGTCAGGCCGGTGCTGAAAACGGCAAATTAACTGTGATGTGCGGCGGCGATCAGGCGGCGTTTGATCGCGTCAAAGACGTGCTCGCGCTATACGCCAAAGCCGTCACGCTGATGGGCGCTAGCGGCGCAGGCCAGCTCACCAAAATGGTCAATCAGATTTGCATCGCCGGGCTCGTGCAGGCGTTGTCAGAGGGCTTGGCGTTTGCGCAAAAGGCGGGCATCGACGCCAAGCTCGTGCTCGACGTCATCAGCAAGGGTGCCGCGCAAAGCTGGCAGATGGAAAATCGTGGCAGCACAATGGTTGACGGCAAATTCGACTTCGGTTTCGCAGTCGACTGGATGCGCAAAGACCTCGGCATTTGTCTCGAAGAAGCCAAACGCAACGGCGCACGCTTGCCAGTGACGGCACTGGTCGATCAGTTCTACGCCGATGTACAGCAAATGGGCGGCGCGCGATTTGACACTTCTAGTTTGATTAAGCGGTTGACGCAAAAATAGACGGGATTTAGCTAGTTAGCTTTCCCTCGAAAGGTCCATCTAATCGGGGCTGAAAGCGCCTTTTCGAAAAAATCAACTTTCGCTATTTTCGGCGGCAAGCGCACGACGAATAATGGTTTCAGTTAAAAGTTGACACCAGCATGCTCAAGAAAAACGGCAGCCAAGGCTGCCGTTTTTTCGAAGCGTGACCAGGCTACGCCGTCACTTCTTCCGTCGCCTCTTTCGGCCTATCCGTATCCGGAAAAGCGAGTATCACTTTGCCGTCTGCGTCGATGTCGATGCTGACTTTGCCACCACCGACCAGTTTGCCGAACAGCAACTCGTCTGCCAGCGCACGCCGGATTGTGTCCTGGATAAGGCGAGCCATCGGTCGCGCGCCCATGTGCGGATCGAACCCCTTTTTCGCGAGGTAGTCGCGCAGTCCTTGAGAGAACTCGGGATCGACCTTTTTCTCATGCAATTGGCCTTCGAGTTCGAGCAGGAATTTGTCGACCACGCGCAGAATAACTTCTGACGTGAGCGGCGCAAAACTGATCGTGGCATCCAGACGATTTCGGAACTCCGGCGTGAACATGCGCTTGATCGCCTCCAGTTCGTCGCCCTGCTCTTTCGAATTGTTGAAACCAATCACGTTTTTGGTCAAGGTCTCAGCACCCGCGTTGGTCGTCATGATGATGATGACGTTGCGGAAATCAGCCTTGCGCGCGTTGTTATCGGTCAGCGTGCCGTGATCCATCACCTGCAACAACACGTTGTAAATATCGGGATGCGCCTTCTCTATTTCGTCGAGCAGCAACACACAATACGGATGCTTGGTAACAGCCTCGGTAAGCTGTCCGCCCTGATCGTAGCCGACATAGCCCGGAGGCGCGCCAATCAGGCGGCTGACCGCGTGACGCTCCATGTACTCGCTCATGTCGAAGCGCAAAAGCTCCACGCCGAGACAGAACGCGAGCTGCCGCGCGACCTCAGTTTTTCCGACTCCAGTCGGGCCTGAGAACAGGAACGAACCAATCGGTTTGCGTGGATTGCCCAGCCCGCTGCGCGCCATTTTGATGGCTGCGGCAAGCGCTTCAATCGCCTTGCTCTGACCGAACACGACGTTATTCAAGTCACGATCGAGCGTCTTCAAGCTGTTGCGATCATCGGTTGAAACGGTCTTCGCGGGAATGCGCGCAATCTTGGCGACGATCTCTTCAATCTCGGCTTTGCCAATGGTTTTCTTCTGCTTCGATTTCGGCAGGATGCGCTGCGCAGCACCGGCCTCATCGATCACGTCAATCGCCTTGTCTGGCAGGTGACGATCGTTGATGTGTCGCGCAGCCAATTCTGCGGCGGCGGTAATCGCAGCTGGCGAATATTTGACGCTGTGATGCGTCTCGTATTTCGACTTCAGGCCGCGCAAAATGTCGATGGTCTCGCTGATGGAAGGCTCAACCACGTCGATCTTCTGGAAGCGACGGGCCAGCGCATTATCCTTCTCGAACACCTGACGGAATTCAGCGTAAGTCGTTGCGCCGATACATTTGAGTCCGCCGTTGGCGAGCACAGGTTTCAGCAAATTCGATGCGTCCATCGTGCCTCCGCTCGCAGCACCGGCGCCGATGATGGTGTGGATTTCGTCGATGAACAGAATGCCGTTTGCCTTCTCAGCAAGCTGCTTCAACACGGCCTTCAAGCGCGCTTCAAAGTCGCCGCGATATTTGGTGCCTGCGAGCAACGCGCCCATATCGAGTGAATACACGACGCAGTTGTTCAGAATCTCCGGCACGTCGCCATCGACAATGCGTTTGGCGAGGCCTTCAGCGATGGCGGTTTTGCCAACGCCCGCTTCACCGACGAGCAACGGGTTATTTTTGCGACGACGGCACAGCACCTGGATGAGCCGTTCCAGCTCGGCTGCGCGACCGATCATCGGGTCGATCTTGCCTGCCTTGGCCTGAGCGTTCAGGTTGACGCAGAAATTCTCCAGAGCGCCTTGCGGGGCTTCTTCTTTCTCCTGATCACCACTACCGGCTTCGGCTTTTTCGGCTTTGTCTTTTGGTACTTTGCTGATGCCGTGGCTGATGTAATTCACCACGTCGAGACGCGTCACACCGCGCTGGTTCAGGAAATACACCGCGTGCGAATCTTTTTCGCCGAAGATGGCGACCAGCACGTTCGCGCCCGTCACCTCTTTTTTGCCCGACGACTGCACATGCAAAATCGCGCGCTGAATCACCCGCTGAAAGCCCTGAGTTGGCGTGGTGTCGCTCTCGCTATTGGTGGGCAGGCGCGGGGTGTGCTCGTTGATGAAATTGGCGAGCGCAGTGCGCAACTCGTCGAGATCGACGGCGCAGGCGCGAAGCACTTCGGCTGCACTCGGGTTGTCGAGCATCGCCAGCAGCAAATGCTCAACCGTGATGAATTCATGGCGCTTTTGCCGTGCTTCCACGAAGGCCATGTGCAAACTAACTTCCAACTCTTGCGCGATCATTTGAACTGCCTTGCTGTTGGCACGGGGCCAACTGGTAACCACCGCTGCAACATAGCAACGATGTTCGTACGCCTGTCAATTTTGCCTGGTTAGGCTGCAACTGTATCGCCTAGTTAGGCTCCATCGTACACTGAAGCGGATGCTGATAGGACGCGGCAAGTTCTGCGACCTGAGCGACCTTCGTATCCGCCACTTCTTTTGTAAATACGCCACACGTACCCATGCCCGTGCGATGTACCTGCAACATGACGCCCGTGGCCTGTTCGCGGGTCATGGCGAACACTTGTTGCAGGATGCCCACAACAAAATCCATAGGCGTGTAATCATCATTGAGTAGCAGCACCCGATACATCGGAGGCGGCTTGGTGTCGACACGCTCGGCTTCGAGTACCGAGTCGTCATTAGGTCTGGGAGAGTGAACGGCCATGCTGCGAATTGTGGTGAAGATTTCCCGCTGCGAATGCAACAAATATCGGTGGTGAAATCAGGATTTCAATAGCATACGGCATGCCAGTGTGACTTCGAACTGATTCACGCCCGATAAAAGTGTGATGCGCGTGCCAACAGAAAATAGGCATCGCAAAATCATTATCCCCTTGACGAATAGGGTTGAATAACTGTACAAAGGCGGACGGTGGCCGTTGGCTGAACAAAAGCAGGACAAAATAGCCCTGTTTTCAGCATGCGCTGCTAAACAAAACAAGCTTGGTAGTAGGGAGTATTTTTATGACGACAGGCACAGTAAAGTGGTTTAACGACGCCAAAGGGTTTGGCTTCATCAAACCGGACGATGGCACGGATGATGTGTTTGCGCACTTTTCCGCAATTGAGATGGACGGTTTCCGTTCGCTGAAAGAGGGCCAGAAAGTGGCGTTTGAAGTGGTGGCTGGCCCAAAAGGCAAGCAGGCATCGAACATCAAAAATCCGCCGCAGTAGACGAGGCGACAACACGCCGCTCGGTCATCGCTGGATAGAGCGCACACACAAAAAGGGCCGCAATTGCGGCCCTTTTTCTTGTGCCGGTTTTCTTGGCGCGCGATATCTGCCGGCAACGCTGAAAGATAGGGCACGTGGCTGGTTCCACGTCAAAGACGACCAGATCGTCATCCTGTGCAAACGACAATTAACAGCTTTTCGCTGGAAGCGCCTCTATCGTGCGGGGATCGTATGCTTTTTATCAAAGAGTCGAGATCACGCTTAAATTAGCGTTTAGCCCCGTTTGAATGCGGGTTACAAACCGAAGCTGTACTCTGTGGCGATTTCTTCAGCACAGTTTAAGGAAATTTAAGGACAAATTGGCGATGTCGCTCTAGACTCATATGTAGTATTTCTGTCAACCACCCCAAGGAAACGACTATGAAACTCAAGCTACACGTCGCCGTCGTTAGCGCAGCGCTCTGCACCTTCGCGGCAGCGCCAACCTTTGCTGTGGATTTTGCATACTTCCAGAAACAGTCGTGCCCCGACCTGGCCAAAGAGCTTGACTCGCTGTCCAAGGCAGAAAAGGCCATTAACGACGCCAAGGGCAAAAAGGACAGTGAGGCGAACATCAAAACGGCCGTCGGATTTCTACTGACTGGCTGGCCGTTCTGGGGCTCTGCCGATCACGGCAATGCCGACTCCCAGTTGAAAGAAATTCGCGAGGATATCCGCTTCGTCACCCGCGCCCAAAAAGGCAACAAGTGCACCGCATAATTCGCGGTCACCACTAGCTAGCCTCTCGCGTAGTTCAACGCATGTGTTTTTATGCTGAACTACGCGAGCGGTGAAACACGTGCGGGCCTGGCTCATCGCACCGTTAACTGCTGGGATTCGCTCGCATCCGCAAAACCTGCTGACCACAGCTGCGAACCTGCAAGGTAGCCTACGGCCGCTCCTTGGTTGAGTGCACGCTCTTGGCCAATTTCGCAGCGCACCCCAGTCTGACGCATGAGATCGGCAAGCGTGATCGGACGATACTGTCTAGCGGCATC
>JANXNO010000184.1 GCA_025354075.1 Burkholderiales bacterium
GATCTTGATGACAATATTCCTGAGCTGGCGGAGTTGATTGCCGAAGTGCAGATCGCTCGGGAGATAGCGGCGGAACCCGTCTTGCTCGTATCGGCACCGAGCGCAACAGAGATTCTGCAGGCAACGTCGCCATCGCGGTCAGGGCCGTTCCTTCCGGTGCCGTTACGCACAACGCAGCGGCAACTTGCTAACCACGTGCTCGCACGACCCGATAACGCAATCGCGGAGCAGCTACGTGCAACCGATGGCATTGATGTTGCCCGCCGTCTCGGTATCTACCGCAATGCCTATCGTGCGCGTCTCGCCGAGGTGCTTGCCGACACATTTACAAAGACCGCGCTGTACCTGGGCTCCGACACGTTTGATCAACTCGCACGCGGATTCGCGACAATCCATCCCCCGCTTGAGCGTAGCCTGAATCGCTACGGCGCCCCGTTCGTCGCCCACCTGCAAGCGTGCTATCCACACAGTCCCGAGCTGTGGCAGCTGGCGCAGCTGGATTGGGATTTGCGCGCCTGCTTTGACGGCATGGATGCGGCGGCGCTTGATGTAGCGGGCGCTGCGGCAGACCAAGATTCGACGTGGCTTACCCGTGAACGTGCGTTGCACCCAAGTCTGGTGCTGCGCGAAATCACCATGAACGTGATCTCAATCTGGCGCGCGATTGACGATGACGCTGATGTCCCGCAGGCCGCAACGTTGACCGGGCCGACCACGCTCGCGGTATGGCGCAAGGCGTTGCAGCCGCATTTCAGAACGCTGGACGCAAACGAGGCCGCATTTCTCATGGGGCTGGCCGGCGGCGACTCCATTGCCCGCGTCGCAGCTAATCTTGAATGTGGCCCCCTCGCGCCCGATCCCGACGCGCTTGGACTGTGGTTGCGCGAATGGTTGACCGCCGGCTTTTTGCTCGGTAACGCCGGAAATCCGACACGATAACAATCAGCTTTTCTTTGAAACGCCTTTTTAATATGGGATAGAGGCTCGTTCTACGTATAGTCGACTTATTGCTAAATATCCATCCACGCCCATATTAGACGGTGCTCAACATAAAAAGCCATACTTAGGTCGATCACTCCAAATCATCGTCAACCGCGAACCGGCATGGCACGTTTTTGCGCCAGACCTGTCCAAAAGTTACGACGCGGCGATTTTTTTGAATGTCGACGCAGCGTTTTGCCAAAGGAGTGATCCCGTATGAAACAAATCAAGCGAATTTTTGCTGTCACGCTCGCCGCCGCGGCCGTAAGCACAGCGATGGCCCAAAGCTACAGCGACAACGCACAAGTGCTATCGGCACAGCCGATTTATGAAAAGAACAGCGTGCCGCGTCAGGAATGCGCCAACGAGACCGTGACCACAGATCGCGTCGTGCCTTCGCAAGGCTCAGGGTACGTGACCACCGGTTACCAGCAACCCGCACCGCCTCCCGAGCGCACGATTGGCGCAGGCACCGTCATTGGCGCCATCATAGGCGGCGTGGTGGGTCACCAGTTCGGTCGCTCATCGGGCGGTCGTGATGTGGGCACAGGGGTCGGCGTTGTAGCCGGCGGCCTGATCGGCAACCAGATCGAAAACAGCCCGCCCGCGAACGCTGCTCCAGGCTACACGCAGGGCGGCCCGGCACGGGTTGATTACATCCCGGAAACCCGCACGGTACAGCGCTGCCGCACGGTGTATGACGGTCGCGACGAAGTGACCGGATACAACGTTGCCTATCGCTATCAGGGACGCGACTACACCACGCGCATGGCCTACGATCCGGGCCCCACGATGCGCGTGCAGGTGAACCTGACTCCTGACACGGGCGCACCGCGGCGCTAACTTGAAATAACAAAGAAGCGCCGACGGCGGCGTCACCCGGATACTGTTCGCACCTCCTCCCCTTGTGTGCGGGCACACGTAGCGTTGCGCAAAGTTTCCCCCGACTGCGCGCACCCGGCCTGACTGCTGACAGTGGCGACAGTACAACCTGACGAGCGAAGGGCTTCCCCTCCCGACGCTCCGTCTCTGACCGCATCAAAATGCGCGACGGCTGCCCTCCCCCGGCGGCCGTTTTTATTTGTAAATCATCCCCTCTCCAGCAATCGGGATAGGGTGCCCGAAGGGCGGGTGAGGGTGCTCGTGCAGTTGCGCGGTAACGCGCCCGTAAAATCATCGGAATACCTTTTTATTCACATGCACTGGAGCACCTCATGATTCGTCGCTATGGCGTTGGTAAACGTCTCTCTGAAATGGTCACCTACCACGGTTTTTTGTATCTGGCCGGTCAGGTCGCGTCCGACCCGACGGCGGACGTAAAGGGTCAAACCGAGCAAATCCTCAAGCAGATCGATGACCTGCTCGAAGACGGCGGTGCCACCAAAAAGAGCATCCTCACGGCAACGATTTATCTCGCCGACATCAACACCTTCGCGCAGATGAACGAAGCGTGGGACGCCTGGGTACCCGAAGGCATGCCGCCCGCGCGCGCCACGGTTGAGGCGAAGCTCGCCAAGCCGGAATACAAGGTAGAAATCATGGTCACCGCCTGCAACGGCATGAGCGCGCATGCGCCCGCGCCCGCAGCAAAAGCGGCGGAGCATGATCACTGCCACGACCATGGTCACGATCACGACCACGGCGATCACAAACACTAACGTTCCATCAACCGAGAGAGATC
>JANXNO010000317.1 GCA_025354075.1 Burkholderiales bacterium
TTTGGCGCGCTTCGTCACGGAAGACTGAATATCAACGCCTTGATGACGGTTGCCGTTACGGGTGCCTTCCTGATTGATTGCGCTGTTGCCGTGGACAATCACGCCGTCCAGGGGAATGCGTTCGCCTGGTTTCACGCGCACCACGGCCGCAAGTGGCACTGCGCTCGACAGAACTCGCGCAAAACCGCCGACTGCCTGTTGAACGTCTGACTCTTCAGGTGCGAGCGCCATGAGGCTTCTGATGGCATTGCGCGCACGATCTACAGACCGTGCTTCGATCAATTCCGCGATGGCGTAAAGCGCCATTACCATCGCTGCTTCCGGCCATTGACCAATCAGGAAGGCACCCGTAACGGCAACCGTCATCAAGGCGTTGATATTCAGTCTTCCGTGACGAAGCGCGCCAAAACCTTTGCTGTAGGTGGACAGTCCAGCAAGACCAATGGCAATGGCGGCTAGCGCCATGCCCGCGATCTTCCACGGCATCGCCTCCGGCGCAAAAAACGAGAGCGCTTCGGCGGCGACGGCAAAGGCGAGGGCTGCGACATAGCGGGTCACTTCTGACCAGCCGCTACCCGATTCAATGCTGCGATCATCATCGTGGTGATCGTTTCCATCATGCGACTCATCGCCTGCGGCACTCGCAACGTCGGCTGGACGAGCGGCATTGGCACCCGGCTGCGGTGAAAAGCCCGCCTTGCGAATCGCGTCAAGTGCCAGTTGCAATGCGGTCGCATCAGAATCAATCGCCAGGGTTCGTGCGCCAAGCTGAAACGTCAATGATCGAATACCTGCAATCGGCTCAAGAGCACGACGAATTTCGCCTTCCTCTGATGCGCAGTCCATAGTTGAAATTCGCCAAAGGGTGCTTTTGCCTGAAGCCACCACTGGCGACGGATTCGCAATTAAAACTGGCGACGAGGCGTCACAGCACGTGGCGCTTGTGCATGCTGAGGTGGCTTCTGGAATTTTAGAGGTCGACATGGCAACAGCGATGATGCAAAGGAATTAGCATATTAGAAACCCTGTAGTCGCTACAGAGTCAAGCGTAAAATCCAGTTGCCAAGTAACGCGTCACTAAAAAGGCAAGAAATGCGCATCGGCGAACTCGCAGAATCCACTGGTGTCGACGTAGAAACAGTTCGCTATTACGAAAAGGCGGGACTGCTGCTGCCGCCTTCGCGCGAGGCGAATGGCTATCGCAGTTACGGCAAAACGCATCTTGAAAGGTTGGCGTTTATTCGCCATTGCAGAGCGCTTGATATGCCTCTGGCCGACGTGGCGCGTTTACTTAAATTCGTCGAGCAGCCAACGTCTGACTGTGGCGACATTAATGTGCTGGTCGACAATCAACTCGGGCGAGTTCGCGCCCGACTCAAGAGCATGCGTGCACTTGAGAAGCAACTGACGGCACTGCGTAAACAATGTGGTGAACCGCACTCAACCAATGAGTGCGGCATCCTGCATGAATTGATTTCGGCCGCGCACGGCGAGGCTTGCGCGTGTCACGCGGAGCACTGAGCCGTGCGTAGTTATCGAACTGAACAAATCGGTGCTGCGTGCGCGCTGATTGCAGTGGCGTTGTTTGGGGCCAGTACACCGCTGGCCAGAGTATTGCTCGCGAAGATCGACCCCTGGTTGTTGGCTGCGCTTTTGTATCTTGGTTCAGGCATCGGACTCGGCGTCGCGCGTATCCTGATGCGATCAAAAGCACCGACGCTGACTCGCGCTGACTGGCTTTGGCTGCTGCAGGCGGTGTTGCTGGGCGGAATTGTTGCGCCAGTACTGCTGGTATTTGGTCTGCAGGGGGTAGCTGATCCTGTCAACATTTCGTTGAGTGATTAAGCGAATCATTAAAGGCTGATTCGCGATGCCTGTTGGGGTGACATCTCTGCGGTCATCGACCACAGGCGATTGGGTTGATTGGCGGACATTGACTCTGCCGTGTCCTCGCCTTGTGGGCGAGGCTTCCGATTAAAAATGGTGCCGTTTTTGATCGTCGCGAACGGTGCGGCGGTCGCGGCATTCGCATCCCGTCGCGTCACCTCAAACGCACGTCGAAACTCGCGCGGCGACTGCCAGTTGAGTGATGAGTGCATCCTTGTTGTGTTGTAGAAGCCTTCGATGTAGCCAAACACGCAGAGCTTGGCTTCTTCCCGCGTCTCAAAGCCCCGCCCGTGCGTCTCCTCGACCTTCAGGCTGTGCCAGAAGCTCTCCATCGGCGCGTTGTCAAAGCAGTTGCCCTTGCCACTCATCGATTGCCGGTAGCCCATCTTCTGCAGATGGTTGCGTGTTTCGTGCGCAGCGTACTGACTGCCTTTGTCCGAATGAAAGATGAGGCCATTGACGCCTCGCTTCTCGCTGAACCCGTTTCGGAATTCAGCCATCTTGAGCGCGTCGTGAACCAGGCTCTTTCGCATGTGCGAGTCGATTGCCCAGCCCACGATCTCACGGGTGAACAGATCGAGCATGCAGGCCACAAACACCCAACCTTCTTTTGTCCACAGATAGGTGATGTCCGACAGCCACACCTGATTGGGTGCGTTGGCGTGGGTGTGCGTGAAGTCCTGCCCCAGTAGATTC
>JANXNO010000339.1 GCA_025354075.1 Burkholderiales bacterium
CGAGCACGGGGCGTCGACCAGTACGCGGTCGGCCTTGCCGGCGAACTTGTTGAGCTTGGGATCGTCCTCGGTTTCAAGCCGCATACTTTGCACGTTGCTGGCACCGGAACGCGCCAGTCGCGGGCCGAGATTGTCGAGGCGTTTGTCGTTGACGTCGAGCGCATAGAGGCGTCCGGTGCTGGCCATCATGGCGGCCATGACGAGCGTTTTACCGCCTGCGCCTGCGCAAAAATCGATGACGAATTCGCCGCGTTTTGCGCCGACCAGCTGCGCCAGCATCTGGCTGCCTTCGTCCTGCACTTCAATCGTGCCGTCTTCGAACATCGGGTGCCGTGAGATGTCGACACGGTTCGGTAAACGGATGCCGACCGGCGACAACGGCGTCGCGCGCGCGTCGGCGAAGCCTTCTTTTTTAAGCCGTTCGAGCACCACGTCGCGCTTGGCTTTGAGGCTGTTGACGCGCAGGTCGAATGGGGCGGCGATGAGCAGTGAATCGGCGAGCGCGAGACGTTCTTCGTCGCCGTATTGCAGACCGAGACGATCCCACAACCAGGCGGGCAATTCGCGGCGCGCGTGCGGGCCGAGCTTCTCGTCAATCGCCAAAAATTTGATGTAGCGATCCTCTTCACCCGCAGGCACGGTGACGCGTCGGCGGTACTGCCGGGCGAGCGCGGCGAGCGCCAGTGCGACCGGTTTTTTCGCGTCGTCACCGGCAATCGCCTCGACCGACATGCGATGCCGAAGCCACGCGTAGTAACCCTCGGCAACGATGGGCCGGTCGAGCGAACCAACGCGTTGCTCACGCAAAACATACGACAGCGTGCGGTCGGCGGGGTATTCGAATTTCCGTGCAGATTCGATGGCGAAGGTGAGCGCGGTCAGCGCTGAGGGGCGTACATACATGATGGAATTGTACGATGGGGACTATCAGCTTTTTGTCGTGTACCTTATTTTATATGGGCTTAACAGCTGTTTATGGCGTAAGTCGACAAATGCTATTTTAAGCGCATTGACCCATATTTAATGCCACTTTCGTTGATAAGTTGCTGATATTCAAACAGCCAGCGCATGCATCTCGGCGATCAAATCGGCCTTGCCCTCAAACCCAATACCGGGCAGCGACGGCAGCGTGACGTAACCGTTTTCAACACGCACCCCATCGGGAAATCCGCCGTACGGCTGGAACAAATCGGGATACGACTCGTTGCCGCCGAGACCGAGGCCAGCCGCGATGGCGAGTGACATTTGATGCCCGCCGTGAGGCACGCAACGGCTCGGCGACCAGCCATATGCTTTGAGCATTTCCAGCGTGCGCAGATATTCGACGAGACCGTAACTCAGCGCGCAATCGAACTGCAACCAGTCGCGATCTTTGCGCATGCCGCCGTGACGAATAAGGTTTCGCGCGTCTTGCATGGAGAACAAATTTTCGCCGGTGGCGAGCGGCCCCGCGTAGCTTTCACCAAGTCGCGCCTGCAATTCGTAATCAAGCGGATCGCCCGCTTCTTCGTACCAGAACAGCGGAAATTGCGCCATCGCTTTGCCGTATTCGACAGCGGTTTGCAGATCGAAACGACCGTTGGCATCAACCGCTAGCTGCTGGCCCGGTTTGAGCATTTTCAGCACGGCTTCGATGCGCTCGATATCGTCTTTGAGCGGCGCGCCGCCGATCTTCATTTTGACGACCGAATAACCGCGATCCAGATAGCTCTGCATCTCGCCGCGCAGGCCGTCGAGCCCTTTGCCGGGATGGTAGTAGCCGCCCGCTGCATAGACAAAAACGCGCGGATTGGCCTTGCCGTCGCCGTAACGCTGGGCGAGCAATTCGTGCAGCGGCAGGTTGGCGATTTTCGCCGTCGCGTCCCACACCGCCATGTCAATCGTGCCAACTGCCACCGAGCGTTCGCCGTGGCCGCCCGGCTTCTCGTTGGTCATCATGCAGGCCCAAATCTTGTGCGGATCGAGATTGGTGCCTTCGTCATTGATCAGCGATTCCGGCAACGCTTCGTGAACGCGTGGAATGAAGCGCTCGCGCATCAAATTGCCCTGCCCGTAACGACCGTTGGAATTGAAGCCGTAACCGATCACGGGCTTGCCGTCGCGGATGACGTCAGTGACGACGGCAACGAGGCTCAGCGTCATCTTGCTGAAGTCAATGTACGCGTTGCGGATCGCCGATTTGATCGGGCGGGTGGACTCGAGGATTTGGGTGATTTTCATGATGCGTGGAGAGGAGAAAAATTAGCGCGCCAGCGACGATCCGCCGCAAATTTGAATGTCCTGACCGGTGATCGCGGCGGCTTGCGGTGAGAGCAAAAACGCAACGAGTGCGGCGACCTCTTCCGGTTGAATCAATCGGCCAATCGGTGGCAACTTCGGCACGGCACTGGCGCGACTGGGGTCTTCGAGCATCGCCGTCGCTGTGGCTGCGGGTGACACGACGTTGACCGTCACGCCACGCGGCGCGACTTCTGCGGCCCAGCTTCGTGCGAGCGCAATCAGCGCGGCCTTAGTCGCCGCATATTGGCTGCGGCCCGCCATGCCGGAGGCGACGCGACTGCCTATCAAAACGACTCGACCGTTGCCACGTTCTGTCATTTTTGGAATGAGCGTGTCAGCGAGATACGTGGCTGCATCAACATGAAGTTTCCACATCAGCGCACCGGCCGCATGGTCGAGCGCGCCGATGTTGCCGACGCGCAGAACGCCTGCTGCGTGAACGAGCGCGTCGAGGTCGGCGACGTCATGCGCTGCCGCGCGCAAGGCATCACCGTTCGTGAGGTCTACGCTGATGTTGCTAAACGCCGAATGCGTGATCGTGGCGCTTGCAAGTTCAAACCCCGTCACGCGCCAGCCCGCCTCCAGCAGGGCTTGCGCGATGGCACGACCAATGCCGGAACTG
>JANXNO010000349.1 GCA_025354075.1 Burkholderiales bacterium
GCTGCAATCAATACTTGGTGAGGACTGAGCGCTTTTTACCCCAGAAGTCGACTATTTGTTTAAACATGCCATCATCCCGGGGGCTACCCGCATGCTCAAACAATGGCTACGCAGGCCATTCGCCCAACACCGGCAAATGCCCAGCCCGGACCAGCACCAGCGAAGCATCCATCATCGCCGCCACGTTCGCCGCAAGCTTCACGGAATCGTCATCGGTGCCGGAGCGGTACGGGCCGACGACGAGGATGATTTGCGGGGGCACGGGTTGTTCCTTGAATGCAGTTTGATTTCGCACATTTTCGTAGGGTTTGCGCCAGAGTGCACACCAAGCACGGCGCTTCAGCAAGTGTTTCGTGCCAGCGCAACGGTGCGCGTTTTGATGCGAACCCTACTTGCTAGATTTTGCCGGCTGCATCGAAGAAAGCTGCTGCGCCGTTAGGTGCGGATATAGCAAATCCCACACATCGTCCTCGCCCACATCACCGTAGTTTTCGATCTCTACAAGCGTGTAACCGAGCGTTCGGCACAGCTCCCGCTTCCGGCGATCATTCTCCTGCCGCCTGACAAATCCGACTTCACCACCCCAGTGAGTCATTGATTTGTAGTGCTGCTCGCCTTGAAACTCAATGGCAAGTTTTAGATCGGGAATCCAAATGTCTAACTCCAGTCGCTCAAGCTCGCGGCCACGATAGTTGCGTACGACTTGCATTGGCGCAAAAAGCGAACAGACAGTCTTGTAAAGCATGATTTCCGACAGGTGCGACTTACCTGTTGGCGGATAGCCCAAATCTTTGCGTAGACGGTTTTCGGTGTCCTTGCAAATTTCGCCATAAGTCCCTACGACGCGCGGCTCCCGAGCTCGATACAAGAAGTAGTAAGGAAGATAGCGCTCCAAAAACCTTGAGTAGTACATGCTGTGACCATACAAGTGGCGCGGCACTCTTCCCGTGCAGAGACTGCAAATGCTCGACAGAACGCCTAGGTTCCCAACGGCAGTACGAATTTCAGGCTCATTGCTGGATGAAGGAAATTGGCCGAGGACTTCTTTAGCGTCAAAGTGACCGTCAAAGCAAGCGCAAGTGAACAAGCGGCCACTTCGCCGGCAAATTGACAGAAATGGGTATGAATTCGTGCCGAGTCTTAGCTCGTCTAAGTCCTCGGTCACAACGTCGCTGACTGTTACGAAATCAGACAAAAGACTAGGATCGAAAAACATGCCAAGAAAGCAAAGGAAACTCTTTCGCTTCTTAGCTGCTATTTGATGGCAGTACCCCGCAACGTGAAGCCCTTCGCCAAACTCAAGATCAATCTCGTAGTCGCCGTTCTCGACAACCAGGAGGAGATTGCCCAGAGAAAACTCTCGTTCTTCACGGAAAGGAAGAAGAGACGGTAGGTGCTTGTAGCCTCGGTCAAGGTAGTTGATTGCTTGAAGACTATAGTCTTCGTGACCATACGTTGCGCAAAATTCGTAGTTCAACTCGATGTCAGTATCATTGTCCCAGCCGGTACGCCGCGTAAGGCTTATGCCCGGAACACAGCGACTTCCGCGCAATAAGTTGGTCGAGGGTATCAATACGTCTACTGATGCTCGAATTCCTTGTCTGCCCAACTCTTGTGCGATCTGGTGGCGAACAGCGAACCGAAAATCTTGAAAAAAGTTCTTTCTCCTAGCAGGTAGAAGCGAGAGCGCTTCATGCGCAGCCCCAGCGATGATACTCGAGGAAAGTGAGATCTTTCGCCGCTGCACCACTAATGCAAAACCCCATAAATCCGCTCAGCCAGTTCATCTGAAATCCCCGGCACACGCTTGATGTCTTCTACGCTGGCGGCGGCGATTCCACGGACGCTGCCAAACGTGCGTAGCAGTTCTGCACGCTTCTTCGGGCCGATGCCTTCGATGTCATCAATCGCTGAGCCTTCGCGATTTTTGGCGCGGCGGGCGCGGTGACCCTGGATGGCGAAGCGGTGTGCTTCATCCTGCATTTGCTGGATGAGGTGCAAGCCGGGGTGATCTGGGGCTAATCGCACGGGCTCTTCGCGGTCGGGGAAGATGAGTTGCTCCATGCCTTTTTTGCGCTCTACGCCCTTGGCGCTGCCGAACATAATGATGTCGTGCAAACCAGCTTCTTCGAGCACGGCGGCGGCGATGCCCACCTGACCGCGACCACCGTCAATCACCCACACATCGGGGCGCGGCACTTCGTCTTTGGCGATGCGTGCGGCGCGGCGGGTGAGCGCTTCTTTCATCGCCATGTAGTCGTCGCCATCGGTCACGCTTTCGATATTCATGCGGCGGTACTGGCTCGTCTGCATGCTGCTGCCGTCGAACACGACGCAGCTTGCGACGGTCGCTTCGCCCATGGTGTGCGATATGTCAAAACATTCGAGGCGCTGTGTGCCTTCGGGCAGACCGAGCGCTTCGATAAGTGCGCGCAGACGATCATTGCCGGTGTCGCTTTGACGCAAGCGCGAGGCGATTGCGAGGCGCGCGTTTTCTTCTGCCATGCGGAGCCACACACGCTTTTCGCCGATGGGATTGCAGAGGATTTCGACCTTGTTTTGAACCTGAGTGCTCAGCGCTTCGGCCAACGCCGCAACGTCAAATTCCAGCGTGGACACAATCGTGCGCGGCACTTCGCGACCGATGTAATGTTGGCCGATAAAGCTCTCCAGCGCCTCGATCAATTCGTCGGGCGTCATCACCTCCGAAGTCACCATTTTCACCGGGAAGAAAGTGCGGTCGCCGACGTGCTGGCCGCCGCGAATCATCACGATGTTCACCGCGATCATGCCGTGCTCTTGAATCACGGCGAGCACGTCCACATCGCGCTCGGCCACACTCGATACAAATTGCTTGCTGACTAGCCGATTCAGCCGCGCAATTTTGTCCCTTGTGCGCGCCGCTTTCTCGAAAGCGAGAGTGCTCGCGGCCGCCTCCATTTGCGTTTGCAATTCGACCATCACCTCGCTCTGATGGCCGCGCATGAACATGGCCGCGCTTTTCACGTCGGCCTTGTAATCCTCCGCAGAAATGTGGCCGACGCAGGGCGCCGTGCAGCGGCCGATCTGCGCCAGCATGCAGGGGCGCGAGCGATGCGCGAACACGGTGTTTTCGCAGGTGCGCAGTTGAAACACTTTTTGCAGCGTCTGGATGCCTTCGCGAACGCTCCATGCGCTCGGGAATGGGCCGAAATATTGATGCCGTTTGTCGGGCTTGCCGCGAAAAAATCGCAACTGCGGATAGGCGTCGCCAGAGATGCAAAGGTAGGGATAACTTTTGTCATCGCGGAAGACGACGTTGTACTTCGGCTCCAGCGTTTTGATGAGATTGTTCTCAAGCAACAGCGCCTCGGATTCGCTGTGCGTCACCGTCGTGTCGATGCGCTCAATCTGCGAAATCATCATCTGGATACGCGCACCGTGGCCCGATTTGACGAAATAGCTGCTAACGCGGCTCTTGAGATTTTTCGCTTTGCCGACGTAGAGCACGGCCTCGTCCGCGCCGATCATGCGATAAACGCCGGGCCGCGCCGGGAGCGATTTGAGGGTGTCTTCGATGCTGGCGTTCATGGGGCGCAGCAGCAGAATTGAGGTATTGGCTTTTGGCTGTAACTCCTATTTGATATGGGCTTATGGCTTGAAAAGATAAAAGTCAACTTAACGCAAAAATACGCTGTATCCCATACGTGTAAGGCGCTTAACAATAAAGCTGTTTCTTCCAACCTCGGTCTGCTGGGTGAGGCTGGGGCGGCTCCAGACGCGGCAACTATTGGCAACTTGAACATCGTGACCTGATTTTATGCAGCGCTCGCTCATGCGCTGATCAGAGCCCCAGACCGATCATCAAATTCCCAAGATGTTTGCCACGCCTATGGCATCAGTAGCGCCAGACCTACAGCGATAAGTTGCGGGTCGGTGCGTCGGGCGCCCTGCCCAATGGCGTTCAGCGTCAGCGCGCTGCCTCGGAAGCCGAGCATGTATCGCAGGATGATGACACCGTCAGTCGCCGCATCAACGACGCCATTCTGATCGACATCCAGCAAGGGTGCCATGGCGTCCAAGCGATCTTCGATTGCGTCGACATCGCTGCGTGTCGAACTGGGCCCAAGCACCGACGTGGTGAGCGCCGCGCCATGCAGGCGACGCAGGAAGCGGATGAGCAATGCGCCGTCGGTAGCCCCGTCTATGCTGCTGTTGCCGTCAATATCCAGCGTCAGCGGTAGCGTCGGGGTCGCGGCGAAGTGCGCCTTGACCGCCACGGAGCCAGAGGCTGGCATCGTCAGGGAGCACGTTGTAGCGCTACCCACGCAAGCGCCTTGCCAACCGACAAACGAGATGCCAGCCGCAGGCGTTGGCACCGTCAGTGTGACCGCGGAACCTAGGGCGGGGCTCAGATCGCACTGGTCCGGGATCGGGCCGATATTAATTCCGCACGACGCAAAACCAAACACACCGCCGGTGTTTGCTGTGACGGAACCCACGACGTCACCTACACGGTGGATACGCAGTAGATCACCCGGAAACAAAGAACCTGTAGTCGTTTGCGGCGCGTAAATCGGGTCTCCCAAGTACGACACGGAATAGTTTTGTTGACCCGCCGTGGCAGCAATCAATCGGCAAGAAATACCTGGTAACGTAATCTGGCAACTGTTCGTGCCGTTCGAGACAATGACGGTACCGTCAGGCGTTGCACCTCCGGCGTTAGTCGAGGAAACGCCCGCGTAAACCCGGTAGCTCTCGCCAGCCACGGGGAACCACGGCAACCCGCCTGATCGGGTCGAAAATTGTACGGTTGTACTCAGCCGTTGAATCGGCACGGTGTAGCTTGTTGCCAACGGGATGGGGTTGTAAAACGTACCGAGACTGGTGGTCGCGGAGTACGCTGCGAAGCCTCCGCTGACAAGCACTCGTCCATCCGCCAGGAGCGTGGCCGAATGGCTAGCACGCGAAGGGAATGCGCCGAGCGTTGCGATGTTGCCACTTGCGATTGCATAGGTCACAGCGCCCTGCACCTGTGGCGCTGGGTCACTTCCCGGCGTATAAAAGGACGAGGGGGCACCGCCCCAGACGAGGAGTACGCCGGGGACAAGTTCAACTACGATGTGGTTGTTTGCTGTTCTCGCGGGAAGCGACGTATTGAGCCAGGCGTCTGTTGACGGCGTGTAAATCTCTTCGTTCCCGGTCGCCGTTGTTGCACCGCCGCTCACGAAAATACGGCCGTCGGCGAGCAACGTGGCGCGATGTACGGCCCGGGGTTTTGTCATCGCGGCACAGGGCAGCCAATTCGCTCCGCCTTGCGGCAAACGCAAACAGGTGTTGGACGCGGCACCCGCCACCACGCCGCCTAGGACAATAACGTCGCCATTGCCAAGTAGCGTGGCACTATGCCGCGCTCTTCCGGCAGGCAAATCTGGTCCGGCTGTCCAAGTTCCGGCAACCGGGGGTCGAAGCGTTCGACACTTGCGATCGTCAACAACGGGCTAGCGTCCCGTGGTGATCCACCGACCATCAATAGCGAGCCATCGGCCAGAAGAGTGGCGGTGTGAAACATACGCGCAGTCGTCATTGGTGACGACACAGACCAGATGCCCGTGGTCGGGTTGTATCGCTCCGCACGGAAAAGCGCGGTGTTGCTGTTATCGCTTCCACCAGCGAACAACACTGTACCGTCTGGCAAGCGCGTCGCGGTCGCGTCAGTCGCAGCGGTCGCTGGGCCAAGAACCGCGCTCCACTGGCTACTCGCCGGGTCAAAGCGCATCGCGTGTCCGTCGGTTTTGACCAACAGCACGTGGCCATCAGCCAGCAGGGTCGCTGTATGCCGTATTGACGCCTCCGCAAGGTTGCCAGTTGCCGTGAGTGTTTGTGCATTGGCAACTGTCACCACTGCCAACAGGCCTGTAGCTACGATCACTGCTCTAAATATTTTGATCGATGTGCAAGATCGGTTGACAGCAAACCGTCGACGCGTCGACCGGATGCTCGCAGGTCGCAAAGCGGTCAACTGACGAAGCAACATGAACACCACTTTTTTCGAAAAAGCACTGTGGATTGGGTTTTGAAGGAAATAATTCAAGAAAGTGGCTTTCGCATGGATGTCTCTAAGGGCTCCGTTCTATCGGGCTTCGTACAAAAAGCTACATGGCTGTGCAAAGTGCTCGAAGAAGCGCATTTTGATGATTACAACAATGAAACCTACAACCGCCTTCCCGCAATTTTCTTGCGCATGCGCTCCCATTTGCGGGAAAGACTTGGCTCCGGTTCGGGCTTCCAGCGATCCAGAATTTCGATCAGACCAGGGCGGTCGTTGCAGGGCAAAACCACATCGCAACCGCCTTGCACTGCCGCTTCGCAACGCGCCGTGAGATCGCCCACTGCATGCGCAGCGACCATACCCAAATCGTCGGTGAAGATCACGCCCTTGAAGTGCAGTTTGTGGCGCAAAATTTCCTGCAACCAGTACGGCGAAAAGCCCGCGAGTTGCGGGTCAATATTCGGAAAGATTAGGTGCGCGGCCATGACGCCGTCGAGCCCCGCGGCGATCAGTTCGCGGAACGGGATGAGGTCAGCGGCTTGCACGGCGGCGAAGTCGCGGTCATCGGTCGGGCGCTCCCAATGCGTGTCGCCTTTCACAAAACCGTGGCCGGGAAAGTGCTTGCCGACGGCTGCCATGCCCTCGGCGCGCATGCCCTGCATAACGGCAGTGGCAAGCGCTGCGGCGGCGCCCGGATCGCGATGGAAGGCACGATGACCGATGACGGTGGATTCGCCGTAGTCGA
The DNA here is from genome assembly GCA_025354075.1 of Burkholderiales bacterium. GTDB lineage: Bacteria > Pseudomonadota > Gammaproteobacteria > Burkholderiales > Casimicrobiaceae > Casimicrobium. The sequence goes on from JANXNO010000349.1 coordinate 6,777, forward strand.
GGTCAAGCACAGGCGCAAAACTGAAGTCGATGCCGACATCGCCCAGCTCGTGACCGATCGTGAAGCCAACCTCGAATGCTCGGGCACGGGCGGACGGCGGATGCGATGACCACAGGTCGCCAATGGAGCGCATCGACTGAATTTCGGTGAAGCCTTCGCGAAAGCGCTGCACTCGACCGCCTTCGTGATCGACGGCGATCAGCAGCGCTGGATCGCGCAGTGATTTGATGTCTTTGGACAGCGCTGCAAGCTGCGCAATATCTGCGAAGTTACGCGCGAAATAAATGACACCACCGACCAGCGGATGTGTCAGCAATTCACGGCCTTCAGCGGTCAGCTCGGTGCCCTCAATGGACGTCATGATTGGGCCAAGCGGGCATTTTTTCGCGGTGGACAGTTTGCGTGGCATATGGCTACGTTCCTTCGAAAATGACAAACGCGACGGCGTAATCACGCTCGTCCGAAATCGTGAGATGGGTTCGCGTGACACCGCGCGATTGCAGGTGAAAAGTGATGGCGTCGTTCAGCTCGAACAGCGGGCGTCCCGCGTCATCGTGCCCGATGCCGATGCCTGCCCACGTGAGCGGCGCAAGAATGCCGGAGCCAGCGGCTTTGCCGAAGGCCTCTTTCGCCGCCCAGCGTTTGGCGAGCCACGCGACCGGATCTTTAGTGTCGTTGAGTGCAACCAGCTCAATGTCGCTCAGGATGCGTTGCGCGAAGCGTGCGCCGTGGCGATCTAGCGTGTCGCGGATGCGGGCGATGGAGACGATGTCGGTGCCGATGCCGAGGATCATGCTGCTGTGTCGTCCATAGTGAGCGTGAGCTTGGCGGCGCGCGCCTTGGCGCTCGTGCGCGCTGGCGTCGCTTCCAGCCGTTCAGAGAGCTGATGCAAGTCGTACATCACATTCGACGAGCGCATAGTGCGTCGTTCCAGATGAAAGTTGATGATGGTGCGCACAAAATCGCGCGCTTCGGCAGCAATAGCGTTGCTCTCAAAACGTCCGCGCCCCAAAGACAGTAACGCATTGCCGCTCACCAAAGATCCACCGCCTTGCGCGCTCGGGCCGGCCAGCGGATCGTAGCGATAGAGCGTGTCGGGCAGTAGCGCCTCTCCGGTGCGAACGTCATGGGCAAGCTCAAGCGCGTAGCCCATTTCGATCAATAAACTGATCTCGAACTCACGCAGGATGGCGCTGTGTTCTTCGCTCGCAGCGAGCGTCAACAGCGTGGCTGCATACGTTTCAAAAAGCTGCGGGTGCGGGTCCTCGCGCGGCAATAATTTGATGAGCAATTCGTTCAAGTACATGCCGCACATCAGCGCTTGCCCGGTAAGCCACGGCTGGCCGGGAAGCCACTGTGCTTGCGTCAATGTTTTGACCTCACCGCGGCCGCTGAAAATGGCTTCAATCGGTTGCAACGAAAGCAGCGCGCCGCGAAGATTCGAAGCGGGCCGTTTCGCGCCCTTGGCAATCACCGCCATGCGCCCGTTTTCAACCGTGAATAGATCGACGATCAGGCTTGACTCTTTGTACGCATAGCTGTGCAGTACAAAGGCGCGTTGCGGGGCGGATTTTTTGGCTTGGACGGCCACGGGATTTCAATGAGTGACGAACAGCTCGATTGTAGGAGCGACTTGTCGCGACAAGCGGCTCCTGCAAAGCCGTGGTCAGGTGATACCCAAATCGCGCAGCACCATGGCGTTCTCCGCCCAACCGCTCTTAACCTTGACGAACAGTTCCAGATACACCGGCCCGTTGAACAGTTTCTGCATGTCCATACGCGCTTCGGTGCCGATACGCTTCAGCAGTTCGCCACCTTTGCCGATGAGGATGGGGCGCTGCGATTCTTTGTCGACCAGTATTGCGGCAAAAATACGGCGCAGATTGCCTTCCTGTTCATACTTGTCGATCAACACGGCGGCGCGATAGGGCAATTCATCGCCGGTGAGGCGAAAGATTTTTTCGCGGATGATTTCAGCGGCAAGATAACGCTCGGGCTTGTCGGTCAGATCGTCGGCCGCAAACATCGGCTCGCCTACGGGAAGCAGTTTTTCAATCTCGGTCATCAGCGCGTCGGTTTGCGTCCCTTTGGATGCAGCCACCGGAACAAAGGCCGCAAATTCGCGCAAAGCCGACAGTTCGGCCACTTGTGCGCCAAGCGTAGCTTTATCGAGTAACAAATCCACCTTGTTCGGCACAGCAATTACACGAGCTTTTGCGGGGATCAGCTCCAGCACCGCGCGATCTGCAACCGATAAACGCGTCGCGTCCCATACCCAAAGCACAACATCCACCTCGCCCAACGTGCGACGAACGCTGCCGTTGAGGCGCTTGTTCATTTCGCCACCATGCTTGGTTTGAAAACCGGGCGTGTCGACGAATACGAATTGCGCAGTGTCCGTCGTGAGAATCCCGCGCAATGGCAAACGCGTGGTCTGGGCTTTGCGCGAAGTGATGGATACTTTTTCGCCAACGAGGCGATTCAATAGCGTCGATTTACCCACGTTGGGTTTGCCAACGACTGCGATCTGGCCGACGCGGAGCGTTGACGTTGGCTCGACGGTACTCAAGCGCGCACGCCTAATTTGTTTAACACCGCATTAGCCGCCTGTTGCTCAGCCGCACGCCGTGATTGACCTTTGCCACTGGCCTCCTGCTCGACTTGTGGCACGCTGCAACGAACTGTGAAAATTTGCGCGTGTGCTTCG
>JANXNO010000391.1 GCA_025354075.1 Burkholderiales bacterium
GCTACGGCAGCCCGAAGAAACCTATCCGCTTGATGTAGTGTTTTGCCCCAACTGTACACTGGTACAAATTACCTGCACAGTACCGCCGGAAAAATTATTCCGTGACTATATCTATTTTTCGTCGTTCTCGGATACTGTTGTACAAAATGCCGCTGCCATCAGGTATTGGCAAAGAAGGCGCGGGCGTGGTTGAGGCGGTCGGCGAGGGTGTCACGGCCGTGGTGCCGGGCGACCGCGTGGTGTATTGCGATGGCCCGCTGGGCAGCTATTCGAGCGAGCGCAATATCGCAGCCGGTGTGCTGGTCAAGCTGCCGCAGTGGGTGAGCGAGCAGCATATCGCGGCCGGTTTTTTACGCGCCATGACGGTTGAATATTTGCTTAACCGCACGTTCAAATGCAAAGCTGGCGACACCATCCTCTTCCACGCGGCTGCCGGTGGCGTTGGGTTGATTGCCAGCCAGTGGGCGCGCGCGCTCGGCGTCAACATGATTGGTACCGTCGGCAGCGACGAGAAAGGCAAGCTCGCGCTCGCGCACGGCTGTGCGCACGTCATCAATTACCGCACTGAAAATTTCGTCGAGCGCGTGAAGGAAATCACCGGTGGCAAGAAAGTCCCAGTGGTTTACGACAGCATCGGCAAAGACACCTGGCCCGCGTCACTTGACTGCCTGCAACCGCTCGGCCTGATGGTGAGTTTCGGCAATTCGTCAGGGCCGGTGACCGGGGTTGATCTTGGCATCCTCGGGCCGAAGGGCTCGTTGTACCTCACGCGGCAAACGTTGATGACCTACACCGCCAATCGCGCTACGCTGGAAGAGATGGCCAACAACGTCTTCAATCTGATGAAAGACGGCAAGCTTGACCTCGCGGCGCGGCAAACCTATTCGCTTGCTGACGCAGCGCAGGCGCACCGGGATCTTGAGGCGCGCAACACCGTGGGCGGGATGATTCTGGTTCCGTAGTTCATAGCTACACGGTGCGCAGTTCGTCAACGATGTCGCTGGCGACTACGCGCCGAATGCCGTTCTCCGCCAATGCGTCGGCCGCTGCGCCGTGCATGCAGACGCCCAGCCGAGCAGCGGTGGCGGCGTCGTACCCCTGTGCCAGCAGCGCTCCGATCATTCCGGCGAGGACGTCGCCTGTACCCGCTGTTCCCAGCAGGGGATTGCCCGTTCGATTGATCGTGGTCGTCTCGCCGTCGCAGATGACTGTGCCTGCGCCCTTAACGACTGCAATGCAGGCGTAGCCTTTTGCCAGATCGCGCGCCGCGCGCAAGCGATCTGATTGCACCGCAGCCGTGCTGCAGCCCAGCAACCGCGCGGCTTCAGCCGGATGCGGAGTGATGACCGTTGGCGCGACGCGGCGCTGCATGAGCGTTGCGAGCTCCGCCGACTCCGCAACCAGATTCAGGGCATCGGCATCGACAACCAGCGGTACCTCTCGCTTGAGCGCAACGCTCAGCAGACGCACCGCCTCGCCCGACACGCCCAGCCCACAGCCGATGACCATCGCGCTGCATGCGGCGGCAACGAGTTCCTCTGCTTTCGACATCATCACTTCGGGCATCAGCGGGTCTACCTGCGGCGCGGATTCCGCCAGCCAACCCACTTTGACCTTGCCCGCGCCACTGCGCATAGCCGCACGGCTGGTGAGTAGCACTGCGCCGAGCATGCCCGTTGCGCCGCCTAGGATCACGCAAGTGCCGCGTGTTCCCTTGTGCGCATTCGCGGTGGCGCGTTTACGCGTGGCATCGATATAGTCTCGATCCAACGCGCGAGCTGCGGGTTCACCACTATAGGCCGCATCCACGCCCAACCCATCGCATTGCAGCAGTCCAACATAATCCAGCGCGGGGCCGGTCACCAGACCGGGTTTGATTGCCAAAAAAGTGATGGTGTGATCGGCCATCACGGAGACGTCTCCCACGAGCGCTCCTGTATCGGCGTCAACGCCGCTCGGCACGTCGAGGGCGAGCACTTGTCCGCCGGTATCGCGTGCGGTTGATATCGCTTTAACTGCGTCAACATAGACGCCATCCAGCGGGCGTTTCAGGCCGATTCCGAACAGACCGTCGACGATCCAGTGGGCTGAAATAAGCGCAGGAATTGTTCTCGTTACTACGATTTGCCCCCTCTCCCCCGGAGGGAGTGGGCTAGGGTGAGGGGGACGGTGGATTGAGGCGCAAACTTGGCTTTGCAACGCGCCTTCCTCCTCAACCCAACCCTTTCCCGCGAGGGGAGACGGGGTTGAATCCAGGTCGCTCGATAAATCCTGTAACTCAACCACTCGCCGCCACGCTTGCGCCGCATCTTCGCCAAACTTGTCTGGGTCGCCCAGCAAAACAACAACCGGCGCATAGCCCGCCACCGCCAATTCCGCCGCGCAAGCCAGCGCATCACCGCCGTTGTTGCCCGGACCGGCAAACAACACGATTCGCGCATCGGATTTAGTACGCGCAAACAGAAATTCCGCCGCCGCCTTACCCGCGCGACGCATGAGGTCAATTTGCGCGTTGACGGACTCGATCACCCGCACCTGACCTGAGGTGAAAAGCGGTGCGCCTGGTGGTGCAAACGCCGGCACGGTTGAAGTCACTGAACACGCCCTAAAATTGGAGGAACAACAAAGGATACAGAGAACATGTCTACCAAAGCCGATGCCGCCAAAAAAGCCGCAGTCAAAGAAGCCGAATCGTGGGGCCCCGAGCCGACCGAGTCGCCGATTCCCGTCACCATTCTGACCGGATTTCTCGGTGCCGGAAAAAC
>JANXNO010000365.1 GCA_025354075.1 Burkholderiales bacterium
GAGACTCTGCGCAGGCACAATGCGACCATGAATTCCCTCGCTGACGCCGTCAATTTCTCCCAGTCCCACGAAGTGCCGTGGCCGCGCGATCCGCTCGCTGCGCCTGTGCAAGGGCAAGTCCCGTTCGGCGTTCATCACACGGACCCCGTGCCGTGGAACGTGTTGCGGGGGCCGGTGCATGCGCGCGGTGGCGTGTCGGGTGTGGTGCTGCAACACGGCAAGGAAATCGCCGCTTGGGGCGAGCCGGATCGCGCGGATTTGACGTTTAGTGTGGCGAAGACTTATCTGGCGCTGCTCGTGGGCGTGGCGCATGGGCGAGGGCTGCTGCCGGATTTGCATGAGCCTGTTTGCGCGCGCGTCCACAACATCGGCTTTGATTCTGCGCACAACCGCACGATCACCTGGGCGCACCTGCTTGAGCAGACCAGCGAATGGGAAGGCTCGGTGTTTGGTTTGCCGGATACGGTGGATCGCTATCGCGCGGTGTCGCACGATCCGCGTCCGCCGGGCGGCGTGAAGGGTGATGCGCGACCGCTGCAAGCGCCGGGCACGTACTGGGAATACAACGATGTGCGCATCAATCAGCTGTCGCTGGCGCTGTTGCATTTGTTCCGGCAACCGTTGCCCGAAGTATTTCTGGAAACGATCCTCAAGCCGCTCGGAGGGGGTGAAAATTTCTGCTGGGAAGGCTATGACGATGCGTGGACGGAGATCGTCGATAACGCGGGTGTGAAGCGAAAAATGCAAAGCGTTCCTGGCGGTACGCACTGGGGCGGTGGCGTGTCGATCAGCGCGCGGGATCAGGCGAGGATTGGGCAATTCCTGCTCAACGATGGCGCTTGCAACGGCGTGCAACTCATCTCAGCACATTTCGCCAAAGCGATGCGCACGCCGTGCAAGATCGCGCCGTTTTACGGTTGGCTGATGTGGTTGAACACCGACGGTACGCAGTTTCCGGGCGCATCAAAAGACGCGAGTTTTATGGTCGGCGCGGGCGGGCATTACACCTGGGTTGAACCAGCGCATGATGCGGTGATCGTGGTGCGCTGGCTGGATTCGGCGTACGCGGCGGGGTTCATGCAGCGTGTGGCCTCGGCTTTGTAGGAGCGGCTCTGCCGCGACCTCTTACCGTGGCAAAGCTTGGTCGCGGCAGAGCCGCTCCTACAGTCGCCCAGTGCCGCGCCCTCCTACAATGATGTTTTGCACCACGACACTCAAAAGGAGATCGCGATGAGACGCTTTTCTATCGGTTTACTCGCTACCGCCGCGCTGGCGCTCGCCGCGTGCGCGCCGCTCGTTACGCAAAACCCCGGCGGCAAATTTTCGCCGGTGAATGCGCACGCGATTGACGGCAACGATCGCGTGTTGATGAAGGGCGCGGACGTCGTTTCCTACTTCACGCAAAACAAGGATATGCAGGGCAATCCTGCGATCAAGAGCACCTATGAAAACGTGACGTTCTACTTCTCGTCCGCCGAGAACAAAGCGCTGTTCGACAAGGAGCCGACCAAGTATTTGCCACAGTACGGCGGCTACTGCGCCAAC
>JANXNO010000393.1 GCA_025354075.1 Burkholderiales bacterium
GCTCGCAATCCTCATGTACCCAAAAGTACATTCCGGTTGCTCCGCGCCGCGCGCCTTGCACTTCATCCCGAAAAGCCGAATTTCTAGAACCGCTCATTTAGTTTGTCGTTACCCGCCAAGCTTGGCGAGCATCGCCTTGGCTTCGTTGATCTGCACTTCATCCCCGTCGTGAATCACTTCACGCAGAATTTCGCGTGCGCCTTCGCGGTCGCCCATTTCTTCGTAAGCACGCGCAAGGTCAAGCTTGGTCGACGCGTCATGCCATTGACCATCAAGAATCGACGGCGTTGGATCAACAAAACCCTGGCGACCGGCATCAAAGCTCAGGTCGAGCATTTCAGGACGCATCGACGGGCCGACGGTGCCGAGGTTGGTCGGCGTCGCGGTCGAGAAGTCGGTGAAGTCCATGCCAGACTCTGATACTTGTCCCGATGTGGTCGCTTTTTTCAGCGATGCTTCGAGCTCCGCCAAGTCTTCTTCAAGCGATTTGCGGTTAGCAGGCGGCAGCGACACAGCGGGCGATGCCATATTGAGCGGCGCCATCGACTGAACGAACGGGGGCGCAACCGGGGCAATAGCAGCAGGGGCGGGCGGTGGGCTGCTTGGCTTGACAATGGTCATGCCATCGAGAACGAAGTCAAGCGAACCGGACGACGACGCAGGCGCTGTTGCGCGACCGGGTGCCGTCGGCGTGTCAAGCGATGCATACCCCACCGCAGCAGCAGCGGCGGTTGCCGCCGCGGCAGTGACGGGCACGATGGGCGCAGATGCCACAGGCATCACTACATTCATGGGCACGGCCGCGATGGTAACCGGCGCCGCACCGGCAAGAGGGTGTCCTGGGAAGTGAGTTGCAGCAAAACCGATCAGCTTCTGTTTGTACTCACCGGTGCGATCCATCGCAATGATGTCAGCAGTCAGTTTGTCGAACGAGTCTCGTTTGCCTTGTGTCGCACTGATTTCAGCGAGTTTTGTTGCGACGTCAGGTCGAAGCGGATCGCGTTGCAGTGCCTCACGCAGGATTTCTTCTGCCTGCGCCTCGCGGCCATAGGCGATGTACACCTCGGCCTCGGCGACAGGATCCACTTCGCCCGAATCGATCGTGCCCATGCCGGATCGGCTGAACTGGCTTTGAACGGGCACGTCATTGGTTTTGACCACGCCCAAGCCGGAGGTGCCAAAAACGGTGTCCGGGTTGATGGTGTTGATGACAGGGTCGGCCATCTTGGAGTTGACGGATGAGCCCTCTTTCTTACGATTGCGGCTCCACATAAATGCGCCGAGCAGCGCCAGTATGCCCAAGCCTGCGGCGGCCGCTGGCATGGGGTTATCACCAAGCATGTCCATCACGCCGGACTCGGCTGCGGCGGGGGGCACTGCGGGCGTGCCCGCTTTAGCGACAGGTGGCGAGGCGGGCGTTGCAGCTGCAACAACCGGGGCTGGCGGTGGTGCCGACGGGGGTGTTGGCGCTGCTGCCGGTGGTGTCACAGGCGGTGCGACCACGACGACCGGTGCTGGCGGCGGCGGTGGCGGCGTAACTACTACGGGTGCCGGGGCGGGGGCTGGAGGTGGCGGTGGCGGTGACACAACCGGTGCCGGTGGTGGTGCGACTGGCGCAGCTACAACGGGCTTGGGTGGATCAACCTTGGCAATGGCAACTGGGGCAGGGGCTGGCGCAGGAGGAGGCGCCTTCGCAGCTTCCTTGGCCTTGGCCTGGGCGTCGGCCATTGCCTGATTTTTAAGCGTCAGGGCTTTTTCGAGATCCTGCTTGGTTTTCTCAAGTTGGACGGCACGCGACTGTTCTTCTTTGAGCGCTTTGGCTGACGCGACCTTGCTTTCCGTGCTCGGAGTCTGTTTGCTGCGCTCGCCTTGCGAAAGCTTTAACTTGTCAGCGTTAGCTGCACCGGCACCCGTGTCCGCCACTGCGCCCGAGACGCGACCGCTGGCACGCGCTGATGGCTGATCTGAAGCAACATTGGGCACCGAGTCGGCGACCCGGGCGACGTAACCGCGCCAGCTGGCCGCTTGCACGCGAACCTCATTGACAGCGCTGTTTTGTGCGATGGCCTGTGCTTCGCTTGCCGTAGGAATGCTGAGCGCGGCGCCGGCGCGCAGGCGGTTGATATTGCCGCCGATAAACGCATCAGGATTGCTGCGTTGAATCGCGATCATCAGCTGCTCAATCGTGACGCCAGGCTGCGCGTTGCGCCCCGCGATCCCCGACAGTGTGTCGCCGGATTTGACGCTGTAGTTGCCGCCCTCGTTGCTGATACGCGGTGCGGGTGAAGGCGCGGCGCTTTGCACAGCGGGCGCGGTTCGGTTCGCCGGGGCCGGCGCTGCCTGCGCGGGCAGGGCTGGCCGCAACGGTTGCGACGGCTCGATCGCCTGCGCGATGGCAGAAGCAGGCGGGTCGAGCAGGAAGACGTACTCGCGTACGAGGCGACCGGCTGATGAATTGACTTCAACGAGGATGTCCAGATACGGATCGTTGATTGACTGACTGCTGGCCAGACGCAGGTACGGCTGCCCATTCGGCCGCCTCAGCACCTGAACGCGAATGGTCTGGACGATGCCCTGATATTCAACCGCA
>JANXNO010000426.1 GCA_025354075.1 Burkholderiales bacterium
GCTGCAACACGGCTACCCGTTCAAACAAAACCCGGTGCTGGAGCCGCTCGATCATATTAAGTGTCGGGATGCGTTACTCACCATACAACCCGTGAGCACAAAACCCGTTCGCCCTGAGCGTAGCGAAGGGTCTGACAACGCGACGCTTGAGCCATCAAACCCTTCGCTGCGCTCAGGGCGAACGGTGATAAGCGAAGCCGTCTGGCCCCGCGCCGACGCCGTGATTGGCAATCCGCCGTTTGTAGGCGGCAGCAAAAAGCGGCGCGAGCTGGGCGACGAAACGTTCGAAGCGCTCGCAAAGATTTACGAAGGCCGCGTGCCGCCCGGTGCCGATCTGGTTTGCTATTGGTTCGACAAAGCGTTGCAGCAGATGAAGCGTGGCGAACTGGCTAGCGCGGGTTTAGTTGCTACACAGAGTATCCGCGCCGGAAGCAATCGCAACGTGCTGAACGCTGTTTGCCAGCAAGGTCGAATTTTCAACGCGTGGAGCGACGAGCCGTGGGTAAACGATGGAGCAGCGGTACGTGTCAGTTTGGTGTGTTTTGACTTGGCCGAACGCGCTGTATCCGTCTGCGAACTAGATGGCCAACCAACATCGGCTATCTTTGCCGATTTGACGCGCGGTTCGGGTTCAGATCTTACGACCGCCACTGCTCAAGCAGGGAACGAAGGCACTGTTTTCAAAGGCGCTGAAAAGAGCGGTTCGTTTGAGGTGAGCGGTAGCCTTGCACGACGTTGGCTGCTAGAACCAAACCCACACGGTCGAACTAATGCCCAAGTAGTGGTCCCGTGGATCAATGGCGACGCCATTACTGGCCGAAGCAAAGACCTGTGGATCGTCGATTTCGGCGTCTCAACTACCGCCGAACAGGCAGCGTTATTTTCTTCCCCCTTTGGACACATTGTCGCCAACGTTAAATCAAAGCGGCTGGAAAACTCCGATCCAGGCCGCCAAAAACACTGGTGGCGATTTGGCCGAAACGGAGCGGATTTCCGAGAAGCGGTGGCTTCGCTTACGCGATTCGTTGCAACGGTGCGGGTGGCAAAGTTTCGGACTTTTGTGTGGGTTTATGCGCCCGTTTCGCCAGATTCCCGGCTTGCGTTAGTGGCGCGAGCAGACGACGCGACATTCGGCATCCTGTCTTCGCGCATCCACGAAGTCTGGTCGCTCGCAACCGCGTCAATGCACGGCGTCGGTAACGATCCTACGTACAACGCAAAATCCTGCTTCGAAACCTTCCCCTTCCCCGCCGGGTTGACACCGCGCGATACGGCGCATCAGCGGACGGAGGCGTTGGCGGATGGGGCGGTGATTCCGGCGGGTTTGGATAAGACCGTTCGCCCTGAGCCAGCAGGCGAAGGGTCAGATGACGCAGCGGGCAAAGGGTCTGATGACGCAGCGGGGGAAGGTTCCGACAGCGGCGCTCACCTGGCGGCGAGTCAAACCCTTCGCTACGCTCAGGGCGAACGGAACCAGGCGTTGCGCAGTCACGCCATCGCCATCGCCCGCGCCGCCAAGCGCCTGAACGATCTGCGCGAGCGGTGGCTGAATCCGCCGGAGTGGACGGAGGCGGTGCCGGAGGTGATTCCTTTGGGTATGGACAAAAGCCCGTATCCAGATCGCATCTTGCCGCGCGCGAATCTCGGTGCGACTGATCTGGCGGAGCTTAAAAAACGGACGCTAACCAATCTTTACAACCAGCGACCGGCGTGGCTGGCTGATGCGCATGCGGCGCTTGATGCCGTCGTGGCTGCGGCTTACGGGTGGGCGGACTATTCGCCCGCGATGACTGACAACGAGATTTTGGCGCGTTTGCTGGCGCTTAATCATGAGCGCGCGGCGCAGGTTTGATGCGGGATTTGCGATCCGATGTGAGACAGCAGCTTTCTGCCGAATCGCCCACCGCATAGGGGCTAGTGACAAAATACAATCTTAGTCGACTTATGCGGATTTTGGTCTCTATCCCCAATGCACTGGTCATTTAGCTATAAAGCTGCATCGATGGTGACGTCGCCTTTTTTCCTCCATTCCGTCTTTGAGGAGGTACGTACGCCGTTGTCTGGCGGCAAGCATCCATTTTTTTCTTCCCTCACACCGGCTGTCAACACATGAAATTCTCTACCCTGATCGGCGCGCTGTTCGCGCTCACCGTTACCCTGACCGTCTCCCAGGCTTACGCCCAGGCACCCACCGGCGCTGACGTCTGGGGCGCATCGCCGCCGGCGAGTGATGACCGCTTCAGCAATCCGAAAAGCAAGCTCTACGCGGGGCCGAATGGTTACTGGAACTTTGGCGAAGTGCGCGCGACCACAGGCGGAACAGCGTACGGATTCAAGGGGGCCTTTCGGCTGATAAGCAAGCAAACAATGGCGGTGAAGGATTTGCAGACGCTGTTGTTTGACTTCGGCATCGACACCCAGCCCGCACCCGGCGTGTACAAGATCACTGGCAAGGGCAATGCAGCGCAAAAGACGGTGAAGCTCGCGTTTGCCGATGTCAGCAACAACCGCATCCTCGAATGGTCATCGGGCGACGGCGCGGGCACCCTGACCGTCACCTCGGTGAACGGATTTCTCTACGTGACGACGCGGAACGTTGCGCTGCAACCGAGCGGCATGAGCAACAAGGGCGAATGGGCAAAGCCGATGACGCTCGGCTTTGAAGGCGCAATGAAAGGCGAATAGCCTGCGAGGGCTGCCGGGTCACTTCGGTTTGTATTCGGCAATTGCCTTGTCGAGCAGTTTGTACTCGTCGCAATCCTTGTTACCGCAAATGCTCTCAACCTTTGCGAGTTGCGCGCGAGCTTTGCCGAGATCGTTGGTGCGCACGTAGGCGACGCCGAGGTAGCTGTTGGCGCCACGATGGTTGGGCTCCAGTGCGAGTGCGCGGGCGTACGCGTCGAACGCTTCAGGATATTTGCCTGCCCAGCGGCTTGAATAGCCGAGCATGTTCCAGGCGTCTGCGTTTTTCGGGTCTTGCAATGTGGCGCGCTTGAATCTTTCGGCTGCGAGCGTCCATTGTTTTTGTTCGACGGCGGCTTTGCCCGCGACGCAGTCGTCGCACGCGGCATCTTTAGCAGGCGTGGATTCGGTGTCGACGGCGTACGCAGCGGACAGCAGCGCCATCGCAAACGAGAGCGCGGCGGTGCGGGTGAGGTGTTGTGTTTTCACAGTAATCTCCAAGTAACGAAACGGGTGTCAGAGTCGTGGTGGTGTCGGTGTGCGCCGGTATGCGCCGCCAGAGCGGCGACGCATACGACCTACGCATGACTACGCAAATCGAGCGATTACGGATTCACCAGAATCGGTGTGGCCTTAAGTACCAGCGTGCGCTGATAACGATCGGTGATGCCGCTTGCGCCGCTGTTGCTGGTGTTGACTGTCCAGCCGTCGGAGTCCACCGCGTTTGGGTGATGCGCGAGGAACGAGACACCGGCACGCACGCCGTCGGCGAGGATGAAGACGTAGTCGGTGCCGTTACGGAAGTTGGTGAGCGCGCCGTCGCTGGTGATGACTACACCGGCTTTAGCGCACAGGTCGCGATCCGTACCTACCGACACATTGCGCGCCGTGAAGTTGGGGAAGTTTGACGGGCATTTGACGTCGTCGCGTTGCGTGACATTGCGTTCGCAGGCGAGCTTCTGGTTGGCGAATTTCTCGTTGAACGCGGGTGGGCAGGTCGCGACTTTGACTGGGCTCGCTGGCTTGAGCAATGCCGACAGATCCGACGGCAACGCGCCGCGAATGATGGTGGGCGCCTGCGCCATCGCGACGGTGCTTAGCAAGGCTGCGGTGAGCGCAGAAAGTGTGAGGCTGTGTTTCATGTCTATCTCCAAAATTAGTGAGGGGGAACGTTTTTGTGGTCGTACCAAACAACACGTTTGGTATGGACTGAACGTTAGGAGAGACAAGCCTCGGTGAACATACGACGAATGCCGTAGTTGACGTTGCGCGATGGCGTACGCGCGAAGCGATGGATCGCGCTAGCTGCGCCGCTGCCAGAGTCCGCCGGGGAGCGACTCGATGCGGCCATCGAGTTCGAGCATCGTCAATTCGGTGACGACTTGAT
>JANXNO010000433.1 GCA_025354075.1 Burkholderiales bacterium
CCCCTGCAGCGTGTCACCCTTTGTCGTCCCAGACGATATTCGCCGTCCGGCATACCTGCGGCTGCCGTGGAATCTGTGACACAGTACAGTCCCGCAATCGAGCGTAGCGCGACGCGAATTGCGCCCGGGTGCGAATGCAACATATCGGGGATCAGCTCGCCATAACGTGCGTGCGCCAGCGCTGCACCGACCATGCCGGGCTGACGATGATGAAATCCGCTCATGGCGTTGTACAGATGCGTGAAGCCATGCGCCCCCGCATCCAGTGCGGCACGCGCCTGCTCATACGACGCGCCTGAATGTCCGAGGTTAACTCTATAGCCTGCCGCAATCAACGTAGGAATCATTTCAAGATGGCCATCAACTTCCGGCGCCAGTGTGATCAGTCGAATCGGAGCCAGCGCGTTTAATCCGGCAAGTTCAGCAAACTGCAATCGTCGCGCGAAGTCGGGCTGCGCGCCGAGGCGTTCAGCGCTGATGTACGGCCCCTCCAGATGCACACCCAGCACGTGCGCAACACCGTGCGTGGGGCGTGCACGCACCGACGCAACACCAGCAAAAGCAGCCACCAGGTCGTCATGCGGCGCTGTCATCGTCGTGGCCAACAGCGAGGTGGTGCCGAACCGCGCGTGGGTTTGCGTTACCGTGACAGTGGCGTCACCTCCATCCATGATGTCCTGTCCGCCACCGCCGTGGACATGCAGATCGACGAAGCCTGGAATCACGATGGGCAGCGCGCTGCTGCGAACGGCCTCTTCAGTAACCGGAACGCCCGCAACCGCTTGAATGCGACCTGCGTCAAACTCAATGCGTCCGTTCAAAAATCCCGCAGACGTGAGGATGTGGCCGTCAAGGTGGGTCATCTCCCGCTTTTATCATCGACGGTCTGTAGCCGCTATGCGATTTCAACATCGTGCTTTCTCGCACGATGAGACAAAATCCTTGATGAACGCGTTTCGTGAATACTTAACCGTTTGCGAACCTGGCTCCCTTTCCAGAAAATGGACTTCTATGACGCTTACCTACATCTGGGCCGGATTTTTCCTGGTTGGCTTTGCAGCGGCGCTGGTGCAGTGGCTAGGGTTCGGCGACGTCACGGTATTCAAGCGCATTGTCGACGGCACCTTCGAATCGGCAAGGGTCGCCGTGATGGAGCTGGCATTGCCGCTGGCGGGCGTGATGACCTTGTGGCTGGGCATTTTGAACATCGGCGAGCGCGCCGGTGCCATAGCCTTTGTATCAAAAATAATTGCTCCCTTTTTCTCGCGCATCTTTCCGCAAGTGCCGAAAGATCACCCCGCCACCGGTCACATGGTGATGAATTTTTCGGCCAACTTTTTAGGCCTTGATAATGCTGCGACGCCGTTCGGTTTGAAGTCGATGGAGAGTCTGCAAACGCTCAATACCAAAAAAGATGAAGCGTCCGATGCGCAAATCATGTTCCTGGTGCTGCATGCGTCCGGGCTCACGCTGATTCCGCTGTCGATCATGGCGCAGCGCGCGGTGCTCGGCGCGCGCGACCCATCGGATATTTTCATTCCGTGCATGATCGCAACCTATGTCGCCACGCTCACGGGGCTGCTCGCCGTGGCGATCAAGCAGCGCATCAATCTGTGGGATCGTGTGGTCGTCAGCTGGCTCGGCGGCATGACCGCAGCCATTGTCGGGCTGGTCTGGTATCTCAGTCAATGCCTCAGCAAAGACGAAATTTCGCTGGTATCGAAAGTCGTGAGCAACCTTGTGTTGCTGTCGATCATTGTCGTGTTCATCTGCGCGGGATTGCGCAAAAAAATCAACGTTTACGAGGCGTTCATTGAAGGCGCAAAGGGGGGTATTCAGACCTCGCTGATGATCATTCCGTATCTCGTCGGCATGCTCGTCGCGATTAGCGTCTTGCGCAATTCGGGTGTACTCGATTTCGTGGTGCGCGGCTTCACCTGGGTATTTGCGCAGATCGGGTTGAACACCGATTTCACGCCCGCCCTGCCCACCGCATTAATGAAGCCGATCAGCGGCAGCGGCTCACGCGCCATGATGATCGACGCCATGAAGACCTACGGCGTCGACTCGTTCGTCGGCCGGCTCGCCAGCGTGTTTCAGGGTTCGGCCGACACCACGCTCTACATTGTCGCGCTGTACTTCGGCTCGGTCGGCATCGTCAAGGTTCGCTACGCGATTACCTATGGGTTGATCGCCGAATTCTCCGGCGTGATTGCGGCGGTGGCGGTGGCGTATTTGTTTTTTCACTGAGATGCGCTGGACGTCCATAGCGTGGGCTCTGCGCACCCACACTTCCACTAGAGGAACACGCGTAGCAATCACGCCGTTTGGTGCGCGAAGCGCACGCTGTGTAATCGCTGCAACCTTCCTCTTAGGGGCTGTCGCACATGCAATGGAATTCAAGCGTCTCGGCAATACATTAATCCTCTCCGGCGAAGTCGTTGCTCGTGACCTCGACAAAGCAAAAACAGAATTCAAAACGATGCCGATCATCGCCCATGTCGTGCTGCGCAATTCGATGGGGGGCAATAGCTGGACGGGCTATCGGCTCGGCGAACTGTTCCGTGAAAACAGCGTGACGACTGCCGTGTCGGGGCATTGCATTTCAGCGTGTTCCCGGCTCTTTCTGGGGGGCAAACAGCGCATGTTTTCCGACGACTATCCAGCCAGCCTGACCTTCGTAGGGCTCCACGGTCATTACGATTTTGGCAAGCTCAATACGCAGGCTGTGGAAAAGGATGATCTCGCGCGCTGGACCATCAAATACACCGACGGCAAGGTGGATCCCAAGCTTTTACAGCGCTGGATACGAATTGAACGGCGCGCAGGCGATGCACGGTTTTATCCGGCGTCAGTGGCAGCGTTCTGGAAGGACGTGAGCTTTCTTTGCACTGGCACGGAATCGTCGCGACCCGCACAGTGTGAGCGACTCGGCACGACGGGTTTGGCGCAGGGCATTGTTACGACGACCCAGCTCTATTCAAGTCCGGATGCTGCAACGTTACCGTTCAAAAAACGCGAAGCGAACTATCCGACGACGAGTCATGCAGCACTCACCGACGCCACCCAGTTGCCCAACGCGTCCATCGCACTGCGCAAGGACTACGCGCAATTTGTCGCAAGCAGCTTTCCACGCGCATTTGCCGTATCCGCCAACGGAAAACAATGGGCATGGAACGCAAACGACGGCCAGTCCGCAGAGCGCGCCCTGCAACGATGCCAGGTCAAGGCGCGAGCCAGTTGCGTGCTCTACGCCATGGACGAACGAGTGGTCTACCGCAAGCCTTGAACCAAATAGTCGCACCTATAGCTTTTTCTTGTAACTCATATTTTGTATGGGCCTGCATGCAATTTAGGTTGAAAGTCGATTATTAGCTAAATAGCGATTTAAGCCCAATTAACATAACGCTTTCAGCATAAAGCTGTAGGCGTATGGCGATAAAAAAGCGATGTGTCAGTGCTCAGTCTGGCGCGCCCAGCGCGGGTTGCCCAAACCCCTCGGCCGCTCGCCAGCCCGGGCCTTTGAGGAACAGGTTGGTGAGCATGCCGCCGGTGTCAAAACTCAGACGTTTACCCGGATTGCGGCGTTCATATTCGGCATGCAACTCGGCACCATTGCGATACCACGGTACCTTGTTGGCAAACGCCATGAGCGAGGCCTGACGCCAGCCGATATTCGCAATCGCAGGCCATTCGCGATCTGCGTTGGCAACGTTGTCGTCGCGGTGCAGCAGCCACATTTCGCGCCCAAGCACGTCGCCAAAGATGAACAACCGATTGTTGTAAATAATGAATTCGGTCGGGTCACTGCCTAGCTTGATGCGATACGGCGCACCGTTACTGCAAAAGCCACCGTATTGCGGCTCAAATTTTTGTGGCGCAGCGTCGAACTCGCGCTTGTTTTTGATCGAGGTGAAATAGTAGGTTCGCCCCGGCAGCGCGCTCGTAATGTCCCGTTTGCCACGCGTTGGCTTGCCGTCTGTGAAATACGCCACCGGATCATAGCCAAGGAGCATCACCTCGTCGCCGTGTGGATTTTTCATGGTGGCGAAGTGGGTGCCGCAGCCCGTGAGCAGCGTTGCAAGGCACAACAGGCAGACAATTTTGGCAATTCGCTGATTCATGGCTCTGACCCCGGTTGGTGTTCGGTCTGCGTTCCCCCGTAGCAATAGCCGCATTGTAGGAGCGGCCCTGCCGCGACCCGTGTTCGTCTCTCGTTGTTGGCGCGCAGCGGAACCGCTCCTGGAAAAAACCCATCACACCTACAATTCACGCCATGGAAAAAACCCGTGTTCTCGTTCTCGCTGGCGGTCAATCTGGCGAACATGAAGTCTCGATCAACAGCGCACGCAGCGTGTTGCAGGCGCTGCCGAAAGATCGTTTTGAAGTGACCAGCGTGGTCATTTCGCGCGAGGGCCGCTGGCTCGCAAGCCCCGATTCGCTGCGGGCGCTGGAGCGCGGTAGCGCCCCGTCGGGCGGCGAGCTCGTGCTGCATCAGGCGCACGCAGCGGAGGGCTATGACGTGGTGTTTCCCATACTGCACGGGCCGAACGGCGAGGACGGCACGGTACAAGGCATGTTGAAGCTCGCGGGCATTCCGTGCGTGGGGTCGAGCGTGCTCGGCAGCGCCGTGTGCATGGATAAAGTGATGGCGAAAGCAGTGCTCGCGTCGCACGGCATTCCGCAAGTGGCGTATCAGCTGGTCACCCGCGCCGAGTTTGCTACGGCGCCCGAGGACGCGATCAAACGCATCAAAACGCTCGGCTTCCCGGTGTTCGTCAAGCCGGCCAATCTCGGCTCCAGCGTCGGCATTTCAAAAGCAAAAACCGATGCGGAACTGCACGCCGCGTTACGCCTCGCGTTCGAGCTGGATCGGCGCGTGATTGTTGAGGCCGCCACGTCCGAAAAGCCGCGCGAAATTGAGGTCGGCATTCTTGGCAACGACAACCCGCAGGCAAGTCCCGTGGGCGAGCTGACGTTCGACAGCGAGTTCTACGATTACGAAACCAAGTACTCGGCGGGCAAGGCCGAGATGCACATCCCGGCTAAGCTGCCGCCCGCCATTGCAGGCCGCGCCCGCGCGATGGCGATTGAGGCATTCAAGGCGCTCGATTGCGCCGGCCTAGCCCGCGTCGATTTTTTCTACATCGACAGCACCGGCGAGATATTTTTGAATGAAGTGAACACCATGCCCGGTTTCACCAAAACGTCGATGTATCCGGCGCTGTGGGGCGCAGCGGGGGTTAGCTATGCGGATCTCGTGTCGCGGCTGGTTGAACTGGCGCAAGAGCGGCGCTAAGCCCCTCAACGCGCCCGCGCGGCGCCCAGCTAATTTCAGCGGCAACCAACGGCCCAATCGACTGCAGTTGATGCGCATCAATATAGAGTGCATGTGCTGCTTAGCATCGTTGGCGTCGTGCTTCAAACACGCATTCGTCTCCCAAATTAGCCCAACCCAGCCAACCCAGCACGCGTTGCCGCGCCACGACGTCAACGCATTGCGCTGGCTGGTGTGATTGCCCTCCCCACACGCTGCCCATGCCTGAAGCCATCCTGATTCCCGCTACCCACTCTGCCGTCGCGCCTGACGCAGCGATGCCGCACCGCAAAGTCATCCGCGCCTGGTTGATCCCGTTGTCGACACGCGTCACGCTGTATCCGCTGTTGCTGCTGATCTTCGACTATGTGGTGCTGCTCGCCGCACTTGCGGGCACCGTGCTGTTTGCGCATTGGCTCGCCAAGCTCGCCTGTGGCGTGGCTGCGGGCTTCATGATGGGTCGCGCCTTCATCATCGGCCATGATGCCTGCCACCAAAGCCTCACGCCGCACCGCCGCCTCAACAAGTGGCTCGGGCGCATCGCGTTTTTGCCATCACTCACGCCATACAGTTTGTGGGACGTCGGGCACAACGTGGTGCATCACGGTTACACCAATTTGAAGGGCTTCGACTTCGTCTGGGCACCGCACACCCAGCGCGAATTCAGCGAGCTCACCAGCACGCGACGCGCGCTCGACCGCGTTTATCGCAGCGGCTGGGCACCGGGTCTGTATTACATGATCGAAGTGTGGTGGCTGCGCATGATCTATCCGAGCCGCCGCTACATGCCGACGCGGCGCACGGTGTTCCTGCTCGACAATCTGCTGGTCACGGCCTACGCCGCGTTGTGGATAGGCGCGCTGTGGTTTGTCGCCGCAGCAACCGGCCAGTCGGTCGCGCTGATCCTGCTGATGGGCTTTGCAGTGCCGTTTTTGTTCTGGTGCGCGATGATCGGCTTCGTCGTGTACGTGCATCACACGCACACGTCCGTGTCATGGCACGCCGAGCGCAGCGCGTGGAGCAAGGCGCAGCCGTTTGTGTCGACCACCGTACACCTCACCTTTGCGCTGCGCATCGGAAGCGTGCTGCATCACATCATGGAGCACACCGCCCATCACGTCGACATGAGCGTGCCACTGTACCGCCTGCGTCAGGCGCAGGCGAAGCTTGAGGAGATGCTGCCGGGCCGCATCATCATCCAGAAATTTTCATGGCGCTGGTATTTCGACACTGCGCGCAAATGCAAGCTCTACGACTTTAACGCGCACTGCTGGACCGACTACAAAGGCCGGCCCACGAGTGTTGCGGCGGCGTAGCGTGCCCTCCTGCGCCCCAATGTAGGAGCGGCTCCGCCGCGACCCACCAACACGATGCGGGTCGGCAGAGCCGCTCCAACAAAAGCCAGACGCTACTTCCGCTTCGCGTAATCCTGCGCGGTTTGCCAGGCAACCGTCTGCAAATATTTCGCCGTCGCCGCGTCAAGCCCGGCAGTGTACGTATTGCCTTCCGGGTTAACACCGTAGAGCGACGCCAGCACCGTGCACGCGCCAAGATAGGTGCCCGCGAGCGTCGGATGCCGCTTGTCAGCGACATACAGATTGATGTCTGGCCGCTCTTTCACCACACGGGCAAACGACAGACCGGCAGGCACCACCTGAGCGTTGTTGAGGCGACCCGCATTGGTGTATTCCGCCGCCAGCTGCTCAGTCATTTCCGGCTTGTCGGCATACGCCCATGACATGAAGAAGGCAGGGCGTGCGCCGTACTTGCGCGCGGTATCGCTGTTCTTTTTTGCGTGCTCATAAAACACGGAACGCAGTTGCGGATGGATCGGGCACTGGCTGCAATCCATGATCAACACCACGTCAAACGGCTTGGTAAATGTGTTGAATACCACTTCGTTTTTTTCATTGAACGAATACGAGCCGACACCGTTAGGTTTGAAATGCGCCTCAAGGTCATGCCAGTTGATGCCAGAACCGCTGATGGTCGCTGACACGCCACGATGCCCCGTTTTGTCAGCCATCGTCGAGCCACGAATCAACTGCCCCACATGACCATGCATGCTGTTGTTGTAATAGAAAAAACTATTGCCGACCCAGAGCACAGCTTTAGTCTCTTCAGGCCCGGCCGCCGCCTTCTGCATCACAGGCGGCGGCGACGCGCAAGCGCTCAAT
>JANXNO010000461.1 GCA_025354075.1 Burkholderiales bacterium
CGGGGCCCGCCGCGCCGGAGACGCAATTGCTGGAGGTGACGAAGGGATAGGTGCCGTTGTCGACGTCAAGCAGCGTGCCCTGCGCGCCTTCAAACAACAGCGGTTTGCCGTGGCGACGCGCCTCGACCAGCGCATGCGACACATCGGCCAGCATCGGCTCCATGTCCTTACCCGCCTTGAGCAGCATGTCAAACGTCTTCTGAAAATCCACCTCAGGCGCGTTGAGATAATTCTTCAAAATGAAGTTGTGATAGTCGAGCACTTCGCGGAGCTTGGCTTCCAGCGTGGGTTCTAGCAGGTCGTGCAGGCGAATGGCGCGACGTGCGACTTTGTCTTCATACGTCGGGCCGATGCCGCGACCGGTGGTGCCGATTTTTTCGTCGCCGCGTTTGGCTTCGCGGGCCTGATCAATCGCTACGTGATACGGCGCGACGACCGGGCAGGCGTGTGCAATCTTCAGGCGCGAGCGGACTTCAACGCCTGCCGATTCCAGCTCGCCAATTTCCTTGAGCAGATCGTTCGGAGACACGACGACACCGTTGCCGAGATAGCAGGTGGTGTGCGGATGCAGGATGCCCGACGGAATGAGCCGCAGCACGGTTTTTTTGCCGTTGATAACTAGCGTGTGGCCCGCATTGTGACCGCCCTGAAAGCGCACGACGCCGTGCACCTGCTCGGCGAGCCAGTCAACAATTTTTCCCTTACCTTCGTCACCCCATTGGGTGCCGATGACGACGACGTTACGTGGCATGTTCAGGTTCCAGTATTCAAAAGACGAAAGTGTTTGTAGGAGCGGTTTGCCGCGACCGGACCGTGTCTGGCACGGGGTCGCGACAAGTCGCTCCTCCAGGTCAGGTAGTTTGCGTTACTTCAGTCAGCGCACGCAGATCAACAAACGAAAATCCCGTCGCGGGCCTCGCTCGCGCGTTGCCTTGCGTGAACGCTTCGCCGACGCCGTCGTACCGTCCGCCGCGGGCGACGATATGCGTGGTGCCTTGCAGGTACGCCACGAAGACGAGCCCGGTGTGATAGTCGAGGCCGGGCAGATCAGCCAGGTCCAACGAGCACTGCGCACCCGCTTCGTTGATCGCCACCGCGACCGCTTCAAGTTGATCCAGCGCCGCCGTAATCGTTGCGTTGCGTGGCAGCGCGGCGCGGGCGCGTTGCAGCACCATTTTGGCGGGGCCAAACAGCGTGGTGAGGGCTTCCAAGGAGCTGCGTGCTTCTATCGGCAGCGATTTGATTTCAGCCAGCGCGCTGGTGCTTTTGGCGGCGAGCGCGGCGTCCGCTTCCTGCGTGGCTTTCGGCGACAGCTCAAAGTGCTGCGCCAGCGCCTTGAATACCGCGACATGTCCGCAATCGAGCAGCAACGGCGCGGCACCGGCTGCGCGTGCAGACGAAATCATGAGATTGACGATTTCCACGTCTCCAGCAACGGTTGCCGAACCGAAAAGCTCCGCACCGACCTGCGTCAGCGCGCGGCTGCTGCCAATACTAGCGTGGGTGCGAAGCACTTCACCGGCGTAGCAATAGCGACGTTCAAAATCACCTTCGGACGCAGCGTGATATGTCGCGTCAATGCGTGCCACCTGCGGCGTGATGTCCGGGCGCACGCCGAGCAACATGCCTGACAGCGGATCAATCAGCTTGAAGGTGTTGTGCTCCAAGTCTTGCCCGGTGCCGGTCAGCAGCGCTTCGAGATGCTCGATCAGCGGCGGATTGACCAGCGCATAACCCGCAGCGGCGAACGCGTCGAGAAGCGCGCGGCGCGTTTGCTCCATACGGGCAGCCTCGGGCGGCAACACATCTTCAACGTAATCGGGGAGAACCCATTTGCGCATGGCGCGGGGGAGGCGCTGTTTTGGCGGGAGCCGAACAAACGCGGTAGTTATTGACAACGAATTCTACTTAAGCGATTGCATCGAACCGGTGGTTGAACCAGCGAACGAACTGTGAACTGGGTACAGCTTTTTCGTGAAATCGTTTAGGAATATGGCATAGCGGCAGGAAATAGATAAACCCGACTAAATGCATGATTGGTGTCTAAGCCCATATTAAATGGGAATTTAACCGAAAAGCTGTATCGATATTTTGAGTGCCGAATGCGTTTTTGTGGGAGCGGCCTTGGCCGCGATTCGCCAATCGCGACCAACGCCGCTCCCCCATTTTGATCGCTTGCTCCGTAGTTTCGCAACGAATGTCTGGTTTCAACGATGGCCTACGTTCTTGCCAGTAACCCCAGCATCGCAACACAAAATCGCAAGGACTTTCATCATGTCTATGACCGGCACGCCTCCGATTGCCGTCACCGAATTCGATGCCTTGATGCCACACAACAGAGCGCCGATTTCGCAGCAGACCAACATCGCGTTTTTTTCCGGCTCACGTAACCCGCTTGTTCGTCGCATCAGCGCGACCTTGTGCGCCGTCGCGCCCGCAACAGCAGCGGCCATTGCGCAAAAACTGATCGCTACGCCACCGCGACACGAGCCGCGATCATGGGAGCAAGCGTTGTTGCAAACGGCAGATCGCTTCGATGTGATCGTCGGCAAGCGACGCATTCCTGTCGCCACATGGGGGCAGGAGGCGCCGACCGTGCTGCTCGTGCATTCTTGGGGCGGTCGCGGCACGCAGATGGGGCGGTTGACCGCCGCGTTGGTCGCTGCTGGCTATCGCGCGGTGAGTTTCGATTTGCCCGCGCACGGCGAGGCGGGTCAAGGGCAAACCGACATAGTCGAGTGTGCGGCGGCGATTGCTGCCGTGGCAGGAAAGGTGGGCCCAACGCATGGCGTCCTTGCTTACTCATTTGGTGTGATGGCAACGCTCCTCGCCGCCCGCGATCACGGGATGGCTATCCCGCGATTAGTCAGTATCGGCGCGTTCGAACACTGCCGCTGGTTCATGGATGCGGCACGCGCGCATTTGAAATTGAGCGAGGACGTGGCGCAACGAATTTGTGATCGATTCGAGGCACGCCACGGTTATCGCGCGACGTGGAATCAACTCTCGGTGGTGGAGTTGTTGCGCGCCGCACGATGCTCAACACTGGTCATCCATGATCGCTTCGATCGCGAAGTGCCGTACTCGCATTCGCACGCCCTGTGCACCGTGGGCCGACACATCGAAGCGTCCCCCACGGTTGGCCTTGGTCACCGTCGCACGCTGAGCGACGCGGGTGTGATCGCCGCGAGTGTGGCGTATTTCAAGCGTGCATAATCCTGTGACGGAGGTAGGGCGGGCACCCCGTGCCCACCGAGTGTCGGCACATGCACTCACCTCCAGTTGCACGCCGTGATGGTGAGCACAGGCTGACCACCCTACAAACTAACCGCACCGCTCGCTAGGAACATTCCTTGTTGACGAGACCGTTCATGTCAATGCACACTTCACTCAGCCCGCAGGTCGCATTGCGGTTCGACCCGAGCCAGCATAGGCAATGCATGACCCCAATCACCAGCGTCACCGAACTCATCAAAGCGGCTGATAACAACGTGCCACGTGCCGTCAACAAGCTGTTCGACGTGCTGTACAAAGACCTGCGTCGTGTCGCAAACGCGCGGCTACATGCCAATGGTCGCGCGGCCGATATGTCGCCCACCGTGTTGGTGCATGAGACGTACGAGCGGCTGGTGCAACTGCAAGAGTTGCGCGTCTCGGATCGCAAACAATTTTTTACTTATGCATCAACCGTGATGCGCTCGGTGATCGTCGACATGGCGCGCGCACGGCTCGCGGATAGACGCGGCGGTGGCGTGGCTGACATCCCCATCAATACGGTGTTGGAAGCGAGCCTCGCCAGCCCGCTCGATGACAGCGTGGTGCAAATCAACGACGCGCTAGAACAGCTCGCCGCCGTTGAACCGCGCCTCGCGCAGGTGGTTGAGATGCGCTATTTCGGTGGCCTCAGCATGCAAGAAATTGCCGAAGCGATGGACGTCACCGAGCGCACCGTCGCGCGCGACTGGACGAAAGCGCGCTCGCTGTTGGCTGCGATGCTTTCGGCGTGATCCTTGTGGGAGCGGTTCCACCGCGATTGTCGACATCCGCGCTACCCACCTTTGCTCATCGCGGGAGAACCGCTCCCACAAAACCGACAAGGCTAATGTGGCACTAACCACCGACCAACTGCGCAACCTCTCGCGCCTGTACGATCGCTGGCAAAGCGGCGATGCGTCCGCGCGCGATGCCGTGCAGCGCGAGGTTTACGCCGCGGGCGCGGACGTCGCGCGTGGCTTCGCGCAGATGTTCGCGCATGCGCATACTGAGTCTGCCGCGCCCCTGCTGCCGCCCATTTCGCAGGCGATGCGCGAAGCCGCTGTGCTGGCTGCGGGGAAATCGAACGCGGGCAACGGAGGCGGTGCCATCAATGCGAATTCAACGCGCTTCGGCACCACGCTGTCTGATGAAGTACCGAGCCGCGAACCCGGTCAACGTATCGGCCCGTATCGGCTGATCAAAGAGCTCGGTCGTGGTGGCATGGGTGTAGTGTGGCTCGCCGAGCGTGCCGACGGTCAACACTCGCGGCAAGTCGCACTCAAAATGCCGCTTGTTGAAAACCTCAACTGGCTGCTCGCCGCCCGCTTCGCGCGAGAGCGCAACATTCTCGCAAGCTTGGAGCATCCGAGCATCGCGCGGCTCTACGACGCGGGCGTTGATGAGAAGACTCAACCCTACATCGCCATCGAATACGTGCAGGGTCAACCAATCACGGAATTCGTCAAAGCAAAGCGGCTTAAGCCCGAAGCCACCGCGCAGCTCTTCATCCGCGTGATTGAGGCTGTCGCCCATGCGCACACGCAGCTCGTCATCCATCGCGATATCAAGCCATCAAACATTTTGGTGGATGCCAAAGGCGAGCCGCATTTGCTCGATTTCGGCATTGCCAAATTGCTCGATGACGAGGAATCGCAAAGTGCTGATGCCACGCAACTAACGCGACTTTCAGGCCGTGCTCTCACGCTCGATTACGCCTCGCCCGAGCAAGTCAACAACGCAAGCCTCGGAACCGCCAGTGACGTGTATTCGCTCGGCATCGTGCTCTACGAATTGCTCACCGGTCGCAGGCCCTACAACCCAAAAGGCTCAACCCGGCGCGATCTGGAACAAGCCATCCTCGACCAAGACCCAAGCAAGCCGAGCGATCAACTGCTCATGGCGAACACGGGCGACAGCGAATCAGGAAAAAGCGCTCGCCGAATGCGTGGTGACTTGGACACCGTTGTGCTCAAAGCATTACGCAAAGACCCGAAGCAGCGCTACGCCACAGCGCAAGCATTTGCCGATGATTTGAAGCGGTATCTGGCGTACGAACCGATTGCTGCAAAGCCGGATGCGGGATGGTATCGAGCGGGGCGGTTTGTGCGGAGGAATCGGTGGGCGGTGTCGACAGGTGCGGCTATTTTTTTGTTGCTCGCGGTCGGTGTGGTCGTGGTCTCGTTGCAGGCCGTCCGGATCGAGCAACGACGCATTGAGGCTGAGCTTGCCAAGGTGCAGGCGCTTGAGGCGCTTACAGACTCCGAGGCATCGGCGTATTTGCTGCGCTCAGTCTTGACCAACTCGTCTGGTGCGACTACGTCGGCGGAGCTATTGGCTGCGGCGCAAGCGCTCATTGAGCAGTTGTATGCGTCGCATCCGGTCACGCGCGCACGGCTACAGCTTGACGTTGCTGACATGCTGATTTCGCGCAGTGAATTCCAATCAGCGTCGGTTGTTTTAGAACAAGCGGAGCAGTCGGCCCGCCAAGCCACGAGTGCAGATTTAATAGCGAAGGCGCGCTGCACCATCGCTGAAAACAACGGTCGGCGCGGCCAGTTGACTGAAGCGGGTGCAGAGCTAAATCGCATCATTTCGCAGTATGAGGAAACAATCGGCGCGCAGGCCGAAGGGCTCACCAGTTGCCTAATCAGTCGCGCCATTTTCCATTCGGAGCGCGGCTCAGCTTCGGCTGCGGTACTGGCCGATGCGTCGCTCGCGCTGAGCCGCATAAAGCCTCGGCCTGGAACGCTCAGCACGCGCACCTACCTGATGTCGTTGCTGGCTGAAACCCACATTCAATCGGGTAACTTTGGTGACGGTATTCTGCAATTTCGGCAAGCGCTGGCACTGCTGGACGCTTCAGGTCAGGGCGAGGTCAACTTAGGCAGCACCGTTCGCGGCGGGCTGTCAATGGCGCTCTCGGAAGCGGGTCAAACGCAGGAAGCGTTAAGCATCGCACTGCGCAGTTTTGAGGTCGCTGCCCGAGACGGGCGATCCTACAGTCGGCCTGCGGTCGTCAACTATGCGAGCCTATTGCGTGATGTTGGTCGGTTTGACGAGTCGGAGTCGCTCTTGGCGCGAGCGTTGTTCGACGCAAAACGAGCGGCCGAACCGCGGGCCATTGCCTTCGCAACAGTACACGCTGGAAGAACAGCCTGCGCAAAAAAAATACGCGCAATCTGCACGGCTCTATCCACCGAAGCTTTGGCGCTCCTGCAGCGACAGGTCGGGCCGCGGCATCCTGTGATCGCCACCGCGATGACCGCCCGTGGCATCGCGCACCTACTCGACGGCGAATTGGTGCAGGCAGTGGCCATGCTGGAAGATGCGAAGGGCCGCTACGCATCGGCCAGTGGTGCGAGGATACGGGGCGTGCTGGCGATGTCCGCATTGGCTGAGACCCACGCAAGCGCGGGTAATATGGCGGCGGCGCGAGAAAACGCGCTTCAGGCAGTTGCACTTGCCGGACAGTCGATGCATGGCTTTACGCACAGCGAATGGATGGGACGAGCGCTGCTTGCGCTGGCAAGGGTCGAGCTCGCGGCTCAGCGCGGCGACGTCGCTCGGGGCGCAGCTGCATCGAGCGTTGCCCACTTGCATGCGTCGCTCGGGGAAAACGCCCCCGAGTCTGTCGACGCCCTGCGACTTTCAGCATCGCCCTCGCGTCAATAGTGATTGGGGTGTCGTGTATCCCGCTATGTGTCGGCGGGGGTATTCCGTCGCTCCACGAGCAGCACAAAGACTTTCCAACTAGTGCAAGAGTGGGCTCTGCGCTACTGATGCTGGGCCAGGTGCAGGTGGCGCTGGGCAACAAGGTTGATGCACGCGCTGCCTTCAAAGAGGCGCTAACCCAGTTGGAATCTGCAGTAGGGGCAGACACGCCCCAAGCGCAGCAAGCTCGGCGATTTTTGACGGAAATTTGAAGTGTGGTAACGCCTAGCCGTAGGCTGGGTTGAAACCCCAGCGACCCGCCCAGCCGGCGCTCGGTGCTGGGTGTCGACCCCGACTGCGCCGTGATCACCCAAAAAATTTCCTCCGCAATGTCCGTTTTGGCTTTGGGATCGCGTTCTTCAGTGCAGTCGTCACTACGCAAGGAGCACGCAGGTGTCACGTTATCTCTCATTTCTAGCCGCGAGCGTCGCCAGCCTGTCTTTGCTATTCGCCCCCGCCGCGCAAGGCGAAACCTACACGCAGGTAGCGAGTTCGTTCAACCACTCCTGCGCGATTTATGGCAGTGGTGGTTTGCATTGTTGGGGGCTCAACGCGTCGGGGCAGTTGGGCGATGGCACGACTACCAATTCGGCGATTCCGGTGGTGGTGCCGGGGTTAACCGGCGTGACCTCCGTCTCGGCGGGGCGTGTTCATACCTGCGCGCTGGCGCAGGGCGTGGTGAAGTGCTGGGGTGAAGGCATCGAAGGTCAGCTTGGTAACGGTACGACCAATTCAAGCCCGACGCCGGTGCCGGTGGTTGGTCTGTCCATCATCGGCCGTGAGGTGGTAGCAGTCGCGGTGGGGGCGGACTTTAGCTGTGCGCAAATGCGAAATCTCTCCTCTGGTGACGGCTCCGTGCGCTGCTGGGGGGGCAATTCGGCAGGGCAGGTCGGCAGTGGTTCGGCCAGCGCGCAAGTATTGACGCCTGCGACCGTGTCGGGCTTGACCGGCGTGACGCATCTCACCGCTGGGTCGTACTTCGCCTGCGCGGTGACGGGCGGCACGGTGCGCTGCTGGGGCAGCGGAGTCAACGGTCAGTTTGGCAACGGTGGCTCGGTTAGTAGCAGCGTGCCAGTAGCGGCGGCGACCGGCGTCACCACGGCCACGTTGGTCACCGCTGGGGGCGCGCATGTGTGCGCGGCCAATGGCAGCACGGGCGACGCGTGGTGCTGGGGTGACCGCACGTTCGGGCAGGTGGGTGATGGCGTCGTGGCGAGCGGTAGCCCCAGAACGTCGCCTTATTACTTCGGTGCGTCGTTTCGGCCGACCAAGATTTTTGCGGCCAATGCGGGCAACTGTGCGGTGGTGAGCGGTCAGGCGTTTTGCTGGGGGCTCAACAATCAAGGGCAGTTGGGAAACGTGGGACAACCCACCGGCAACAGCGCTCTACCGCTGCCAGTAACGGGCCAGAGTAGCGGCGTGGCGACGATGGCGGCCGGTCTCAACCACGCGTGCACGATCAGCACAGCGGGGGCCATGAACTGCTGGGGCGACAACACGCTCGGCCAGCGCGGCAGCGCGCCGTTCGGTACGGGAACGCCGGTGTACAGCCCCATCGGCGTCGTCAAATGCAGCCTTGATCTCGACGGTGACGGGCAAGTGCTGGCCACGACTGATGCGGTGCTGATGGCCCGTGCAGCGCTGGGCTACAGCGGCGCAGCGCTGACGGCTAACGCATTGAGCGCCGCGGCGCCGCGACGGACTTCAACCGATTTGCTAAGTTATTTGTCGGCGAGTTGTGGGGTTGCACCTTAGGTGTTGATCGGTGACATTCTGCGCAAACGGCGCGTAGGCGCATTTATCGCCGCGATGGATGGCTGGCGCATCGCGGGATCAAAGCGCCTACGGGCATCATCGCTCCGCTGAAAAGCATTGATTTTTTTGTAGCAGCTTTCATGCGAGAACGCCGTTCCATATGGGCATAGGCGCAGTTTTACATAAATACCGGGTTTATGCATAAATCGATGCTAAGCCCAAGTTGAGTGGTCGTTTCAGAAAAAAGCTATTAACAAAATCCGCGAGCCAAAACCTGTAGGCGCGGCTCTGCCGCGACCCGCGTCCGCTTCGGCAACATGGGTCTCGGCAGAGCCGCGCCTACAACTGCGCGCCGCAGTATCGTTGCTTTTTTCGCAATGTCTGGTTTCGCCGACTGCGCTCGTTCTATGCCTTGCTGACGTCGCATATCCGTGGCTTCCAGTCTTGCAAGGATTTTTTGATGATCGTTATGGCTGCTTCACCGTTTCGCGTTTGGGTTACGCAACTGATTCGAGGCATCTGCGCGTTGACAGCGCTCCTCGCCATCGCCGCCCACGCAACCGCAGGCCTTCCGGGCACGCTGGACCCGTTTTGGGCTAACGGCACCGCGCTGGGGTCGGGCAAGCTCATCACCACCCTTGGCCCGCGCGCTGATCGGGCGACAGCGATGGCGGTGCAGCCCGATGGCCGCGTGCTGGTCGCAGGTTTTTGTCAGGACATTGGCCTGTGCGCAGCGCGCTACACGTCCGATGGCGTGCTTGATGCGAGCTTCGGTGGCAACGGCAAATTGCCGCAAATTTTTGTACCGAACGTAGCAAATGTTTCGGCAACGCTCGCGCTACTACCCGGTGGAAAATTCTTGCTCGCGGGCACGTGTTCCGATCTGGGCAGCAACGATTTTTGTGTGTTCCGGTTCAACGCGGACGGCAGCATTGACGCCACGTTTGGCCCAGGCGCAACGGAGGGCTCAGTCATCACGCCCATCGGCAGCGGCGATGATCGCGTGCAGGCAATGCTCACGCAGCCCGATGGCAAAATTGTGGTGGCAGGCACTTGCAACAACGGCGTCGATAGCGATTTTTGCGCCGCACGTTATCTGCCCAACGGCACGCTGGATGCCAGTTTTGGCGGCGGCGGCAAACTCATCACCGCATTCAGCAATCGCGACGATGTGGTCAACGCCATGGCGCTGCAAGCCGACGGAAAACTGCTGCTCGCGGGCTATTGCAACAATGGCGTCACGGATGATGTTTGCGCGCTGCGCTACGAGATCAACGGCACGGTCGATGCGAGCTTCGGTGTGAGCGGCAAGCTCATTGTGGTCGTAGGCAGCAGCGTTTCCGTGGCTTATGCAGTGACGCTGCAATCCGACGGAAAACTGCTAATCGCCGCACAGTGTTTCACCGGCAGCAAAGTCGATTTCTGCACGCTGCGATACAACGCCAACGGGACGCTCGACACGAGCTTCGGCGGCGGCGGCACGCTCGTCACCTCGGTCGGCACGGGTAACGATTACGTCACCGCCATGATGCTGCAATCCGACGGCAAATTGATCCTCGCGGGGCATTGCGCCGTGAGCGGCCAATTGGATTTCTGCGCCGTGCGCACCACCGCAGCGGGCGCACTCGACGCCACGTTCGGCACCGGCGGCAAACTCAGCACCGCGATCAGCAACGGTTTCACACCCGCCACCAGCAACGATTTCGTCACCGCGATCACGTTGCAGCCCGACGGCAAGCTGCTGCTTGCGGGCCACTGACGCAGCGGCACCTTTGACAAATTTTGCGTCACACGCTACGACGGCGGACCATTCCCGGCACCCGCCTGCTCGCTCGACATTGACGGCGATACCCAAGTGCTCGCCACCACCGACTCGCTGATCCATGCGCGCATCGCGCTCGGCATTCGCGGCGATGCCGTGGTTGCGGGCATCACCTTCCCGATCAACGCGCAACGACAAACATGGACGCAGATTCGTGGGCATTTGGTGACGGCGTGTGGGATGGTGTTACCGCTGTAATACGAACCTGTTGCGATTTTTTGCAGGAGCCGCTCTGCGTCGACCCGCGTCCACTTTGGCAACGCGGGTCGCGGCAGAGCCGCTCCTACAAATGCGCTCGTCAGCCGTGAATCTTTTTTTCGCGATGTCTGGTTTCGACCAACGCGCTCGTTCTTCCGTGTGACGGCGAAGGGTTTTCACCTTCGCGCATCCCGCAAACACACGGAGAGCAGGCATGATGAATTGGACTCA
The DNA here is from genome assembly GCA_025354075.1 of Burkholderiales bacterium. Classification (GTDB taxonomy): domain Bacteria; phylum Pseudomonadota; class Gammaproteobacteria; order Burkholderiales; family Casimicrobiaceae; genus Casimicrobium. The sequence continues at coordinate 10,973 of JANXNO010000461.1, forward strand.
CATTGACAGCAACAAACAGCGCATAAAGGTTTGCTTGCGCGCCGCACGCCGCCTGCTCGCGCAGGCATTTCTGGTCGCAACGATGCTGCTGGTCTCATCGACTGCGGCAGCCTTGGTGAATGCCGTAGTCACCATCAGCAATACGGA
>JANXNO010000474.1 GCA_025354075.1 Burkholderiales bacterium
CTCAGTGCTGCAGGTTTGTCGTGCAGGGCAGCCAGCAGGCGCTCCAGCTCGACATGCAGCGCGTTGGTGCCGCCAATATTGCGGGTGCCGCCAGCACCGGTGGCACCGGCCTCAATGGCTTTGCTCATCGCTGCGCGTACCGACGCGTGATGGCCCATGCCCAGATAGTCGTTCGAACACCAGGTGATGACCTCGCGCACGCCGTTGGGGCCCGCCCACTGCACGCGCGGAAACTGCCCGGCGGGCCGGGTCAGCTCTGCGAAAATTCGGTAACGCCCCTCACGCTTCAAGGCTTCGATGCGTGCGGCGAACAGGGTAGGGTAGTCAGAAGAGCGGATCAAAACGGTGCTTTCCAAGTCGAATCATAATTTTACGTCGCCACTGCCGGGTACTGACCCTGATGGGGGTCATAAACGGGCCGTGCGGGAGGGTGCCCGGTGGCGCTCGGGGCGTTTTAGTTGGGCGATTGACGGCTCGGCCCCGGTACTGGTGATGGGTATTGTCAACGTTACGCCGGACTCGTTTTCTGACGGCGGTCAACATAATTCGACTCCAGCCTCCTTAATTCATGCTGAAAGGCTGGCGTTTGAGGGCGCGCAAATCCTCGATATTGGCGGCGAATCGACCCGTCCTGGTGCGCCGGTGGTCAGTGTGGACGAGGAAATCGCGCGGGTTTTGCCAGTGATCAGCGCGTTGGCGGACCGGGGGTATTGTGTTTCCGTCGACACCCGCAAGCCCGAGGTGATGCGCGAGGCGCTCAAGGCCGGTGCCAGCATCGTCAACGACGTGATGGCGCTAACAGCCGCCGGGGCGATTGATGCCTGCGCAGCGAGCGACTGCGGCGTGGTGCTCATGCACATGCGCGGCAGCCCGGAGACGATGCAGGTAGAGCCGCATTACGACGACGTGATCAGCGAAGTCGGCAACTATCTCGTCGCCCGTGCGCAGGCCTGCGAAGCGGCTGGTATTGCGAGAGACCGCATCGTGCTCGACCCCGGTTTCGGCTTCGGCAAAACACTGCAACACAACCTCACACTCACGCAGAATCTCGATGTGCTGGTGGCGCGTGGTTATCCGGTATTAGCTGGCTGGTCACGCAAAAAAACGATAGGCAAATTGACGGGGCGAGACGTGCCTGCAGAGCGCGTACACGGTAGCGTCGCCGCCGCGCTGGCCTGCGTGGCGCAAGGGGCGCGCGTGGTGCGTGTGCATGACGTGAGCGCTACGGTTGACGCGTTGAAGGTTTGGCGGGCAATGGCCGGATAAGTAAGCGCTGTTCGACTCCCTCTCCGGCAGCGCGGGAGAGGGTTGGGGTGAGGGCGGTGGATGAGCGAACGGAGCGTGGCATTCCTCACCTCGTCGAATGCCCGGGAAGCCCACCGAATGTGGCTCTCAGGCGATACGTGGACACAGATTAGCTGCGAGTCAGCCAGAATATCCCGCAGGATAAACTCGCGACCCAGATTGTTCGACCGTCTATCTTTCGTTAAGGTGTAAATGCAACTCTACTCACACATTCTTGATCTGCGCATTTCACATCCCGCACTTGATCCGGATCTGGTCACACGCACACTTGGACTGGATCCTTTGCATTCCTGGCGAGAAGGCGACGCGCGTAAAACTCCCAAGGGCACTTTGCTCGCAGGTACTCGTTCAACTGGTTACTGGGGTGCCAATCCTTTCTCTTACGGTTGGCGCGCGTCTACTGACGCCTTGGTCGAGGACGTGTTGGAAGAGTTGGTAACGTTCTTGGAGCCACATCGAGACTTTCTTGTGGAGCTAAGCAAGGAGGGCAACGTACGCATGTGGCTAAGCACATCCAGCAGCCGAAACTATGCGCTCGATCTGGCGCCGGGCATGCTCAGCCGCATTGCTTCGCTGGGGGCTACCCTTATCCATGACGTGTATCAGGGTGCGTAGGTAGCGCCCTAACCGTTAGCTGCGGCGGCTGCGCTACGCGCGCCGTTAAATTCACGCTTTAGAGCCAACCCAATCTACCGTCAACCCATGCAACACTCAATCCAACACCAAGAAACCGCCACCAACGGTGCGTTCTACGTCCAATCAGACGGCAAGCGCGTTGCCGAAATGACTTACGTCCGCAATAACGCGTCGCTAATCACCGTTGACCACACAGAGGTCGATCCTTCGCTCGGCGGTCAGGGCGTGGGTCACAGCCTGCTCAACGCGCTTGTGCAATGGGCTCGCGCGACGGGCACCAAGGTCATCCCAATCTGCTCCTACGCCAAAGCTCAGTTTGACAAGGACGCATCAATCCGCGACGTGCTGGTCTAGCCTCGACGCGCGTTTGCCGCGAGTTTTGTGGGCGGCAAACCTACAATCCCGACATGAACAAAAGAAAATACTTCGGCACCGACGGGGTGCGCGGCGAGGTGGGCGTTGCGCCGATTACGCCAGATTTCATCATGCAACTGGGCCATGCCACGGGTCGCGTGCTGCGAGCACAAATGGGGGCTGGCAAGCGACCGGCGGTGCTGATCGGCAAAGACACGCGCATCTCCGGCTACATGCTGGAGTCCGCGCTTGAGGCGGGTTTATCGTCGGCAGGCGTGGACACGCTACTCACCGGCCCATTGCCGACCCCCGCCATTGCCTACCTGACGCGCGCGTTGCGCTTGCAGGCGGGTCTAGTGATTTCGGCGTCGCACAATCCGTTTGCTGACAACGGTATCAAGTTTTTTAACGGCGAGGGCGACAAGCTGTCGGATGAAGCCGAGTTGAAGATTGAGGCCGAGATTGACCTTGGTTTGCGCTGCGTTTCGTCAGGCGAGCTGGGCAAAGCCAAGCGGCTGAACGACGCGCCCGGTCGCTATATTGAATTTTGCAAGCGTGCGTTTCCGTCCGAGCTGTCGTTGCGCGGTTTGAAGATTGTCGTCGACTGTGCGCACGGAGCGGCGTATCAGGTTGCGCCCGCCGTATTTCACGAGCTGGGCGCGGAGGTGGTGAGCCTCGGCGTGTCGCCGGACGGCACGAACATCAACAAGGGCGTCGGCGCGACGCATGCGGATTACCTGTCCACGATGGTGGTCAAGCATGAGGCGGATTTGGGCATTGCGGTGGACGGCGATGCGGATCGATTGATCATGGCGGACGCTCATGGCGGGTTGTACGACGGCGATCAACTGGTGTACATCATCGCGGCGCACCGGAACACGTTGGGCGAGTTGGGCGGCGGCGTCGTTGGCACGCAAATGACCAATTACGGGCTGGAAAGCGCGTTCGCCAAACGCGGCATCGCCTTTGAGCGCGCCAAGGTCGGTGATCGTTACGTGCTCGAAGTGCTGCGTAAAAATAACTGGCGCATCGGTGGCGAAAATTCCGGCCACATTTTGTGTCTGGATCGGCACTCAACGGGCGACGCGATCATCGCGGCGCTTGAAGTGTTGCGGGCGCTGGTTGAGCAGGGCGTGTCGCTAGCAGAGGCCGCGCATGACGTCACGCTGTTGCCGCAGGAATTGATCAATGTGCGCATCGATAAGGCTTCGCCGTGGGCGGACAAAGCGGGCGTGAAAGCGGTGCTGGCTGATTGGGAAGCAAAACTCACCGGGCATGGGCGGATTTTGTTGCGGCCGTCGGGTACGGAGCCTGTCGTCCGAGTGATGGTCGAAGCCGAAGACGCGGCGATGGCGCGGACGGGGGCTGAGGCGATTGCGGCGGCGGTTGCTGGGTGATGGATTGGTTCCCTCTCCCGCAAGCGGAGAGGGGGCAGAACGCGCGGCACTTTTAACTCACGTTCACGGCAGACCATGAAACTCACCTACTCCCATCTCGACCTCGCCGCCATCATCGTGTTCGCCTTGTGCTGGTTTGGCTATGGCTGGTTTGCGCAGCGACATTCATCAAACCGGTCCAGTTTGTTGACCGTGATGAACCCGATGCGTGAGCGGTGGTTTGAGCAGACACTGATTCGCGAAAACCGCATCGTCGATTCGTCGTTACTGGCTAACTTGATGCACAGCGCGACCTTTTTTTCGTCGACCACCGTGCTCGCTCTGGGCGGTTTGCTCGCGCTCTTTGGCTCAGTTGAAAAAAGTGCTGATCTGTTCGAAAGTCTGCCGTTCGCACAGCGCTCGTCGCAGCAATTGCTGGAGGCGAAAGTGGTGGTGTTGATCCTGCTTTTTGTCTATGCGTTGATCAAGTTCACCTGGTCGGTGCGGCAGTTCAACTTTGTGACAATTCTCATCGGTTCGCTGTCGCCTAAAGATCAGGTGACCGACGATGACCGCAATGCAGCGCGGCGGGCAGCGGGCATCTTAAAGCTCGCGGGTGAAAATTTCGGGCAGGGCATGCGCTCGTATTACTTCGCCGTCGCAGTATTGATGTGGTTCGTGCAACCGCTGTTTTTTATCGCGGCCACGGCCATCGTCACGCTGATGCTCTATCGCATGGAATTTCATTCGCGTACGATTGATGTACTAGCCGGAAAGTAAAATCAACTTTTGACGTAAACCCGCGTCGCGTATGGGCTTAGCGCTAAATTAGGTAAATAGTCGGTTATGAGTATTTTGAGTGGGTATGCCCAATTGGAACGGGCTTTTTACCGAAAAGCTGTTGTGTGTATGTTGAGCGCAGTTGCGCTGCAAACCAGCTTCGCGCAAACCGAAAAGCCTGCGCTACTGCCAAGCGCCATCTCGGCGGGCGACAAAACAACACCGGTGGCTCGCGCACCGGCCCACAATCGCCCCAAAATTGGCCTGGTGCTCTCCGGCGGCGGCGCCCGAGGGGCTGGCGCACGTCGGCGTGTTGAAAGAGCTGGAAGCGGCGCGCATTCCGATTGACTTCGTCGCCGGTACCAGCATGGGCTCGATCATCGGCGGACTGTACGCAGCGGGCATGACGCCCGCCGAGCTGGAGCGGCGCATCCTAGCGATGAACTGGGACTCGATGTTCGCTGATCGGCCACCGCGCGAAGAATTGTCGCTGCGCAGAAAGTCCGATGACCTGCGGCTGTCGATCCCGCTGGAACTGGGCATGCGCGACGGTCAACTGCGGGCACCTCGCGCAGCCGTGGGCTCGACGGGTCTTGAGAACATGCTCAAGGGACTGACCGAGGGCATGCCAAACAGCGTCGCCTTCGATCAGTTGCCGATCCCGTTTCGCGCAGTCGCGACCGATCTGGTGACCGGTGAGGCGGTAGTGTTTGATCGCGGTGAACTGTCCGCCGTGATGCGCGCCAGCATGAGCGTGCCCGCTGCGTTCGCGCCAGTCGAAATCGGTGGTCGCATGCTGGTCGATGGCGGGCTGGTCGACAACCTGCCGATTGACGTGGTGCGCAAAATGGGCGCGGACATCGTCATCGCGGTGAACATCGGTTCGCCGCTGTTGGCGCGCGATGAACTGGGCTCGATTTTTGGCATCGGTGTGCAGATGCTGAACATCCTGACCGAGCAAAATGTGCGCATGTCGATTGCCACATTGAAGGCGACCGATGTGCTGATAGTGCCCGATCTGTCGAAGGTGACATCTACCGATTTCAAGCTCGGACCGGTGGCGATGAATCGTGGTGCCGAGGCAACCCGCGGCGTGTTGCCGCTGTTGTCGAACTACGCGCTGAGTCCGAGCGATTACTTGAATCAATGGGTTGCGCAACGCAGCGTTGTCAGTCCATCGCGCATTGATGAAATTCGCGTTGAAGGTGGAACCTATTCCAGCGCCGATACCATTCGCGCACAACTTTCTGTGCTCACCACCCAACCTTTTAACCGGCGTGACGTCGAGCGCGATCTGGCGTGGCTGGTGGGGCGCGGTGACTTTGAGCGACTCGACTACCGCATCATTACCGAGCGTGATCGCAATGTGCTGCTGGTGAATGTGCAGGAGAAAAGTTGGGGCCCGAACTACTTTCGCTTTGGCCTGAATCTGGGTACCGATTTTCGCGGCGTCGGCGAGTTCAATTTCGTCGCCAATCACACCCGACGCTGGCTCAATGCGCTCGGGGCCGAATGGCGAAACGAGCTGCAAATCGGGCGTTCTCAGCGCATCAGCACCGAGCTGTATCAACCTTTGCTCCCCACAGAAACACTGTTTGCCAGCTTTGGTGCCGAGCAGCGCCGCCGGGTTGCAGAGATTTCGATACCGCTGCCCGATGGCAGTGTCAGCCGTCCGATTGCGCAGTTCATGGGAATCGACACCCGTGTGTCGCTTGATCTCGGTGCGGCGTTTGGACGCTATGGCGAATTTCGCGTCGGACCGCTGTATGAGCGCGTGAGCATTTCGCCGCGTATTGCTGACCTGGCCTTGGGCGGCGTGCGCGCCAATGAATCGGGCATGCAGGCCAGTGTGGTGATCGATCAGCGCGACTCGGCAACGTTTGCGCGCAGCGGTTATCGCGTCGAGGCGAGCGTGCATCGGGCGCTCACCGCGTTCGGCGCGAATGACAATTTTGCGCGTTACCAATGGTCGTCCGAGTACGCCAAAACCTTTGGTGCCAACACAATCGACGTCGCGCTCAAATTTGGTGGGCTGTACAGCAAAGCGCCATCGGTTTATCCGTACTTTGAACTCGGCGGATTTCTGCAATTGTCCGGCCTGCGCCCGGGCGAATTGCGTTCGGATCAGTTCGCGCTTGCACGACTGATGAGCTTCCGGAAAATCGGCGACATGCCCGCGTTCGGTCGCGGCATTTACGTTGGTGGCTCGCTGGAGGCCGGGCGCACCGACTCACCCAATAACAACATCAGCCCGGAACGCACGGTGTACGCGGCAAGCTTGGTCCTCGGACTCGATACCTCGATTGGGCCGTTCTATCTGGGCTATGGGCACGCGACAGGCTCGCGAAGAAGTGCGTACTTATTTTTAGGGCGGCCGTAGGTTGGGTAGCGGTTTGCTCACGCGTTCTGGCACTGGAAGTGACTGGGGACGCGTCCATTGAAGTCCACGTTGGTCGCCGCCACCGCCGTGGCTCTGCTGTTGTTGCTTGTGTTCTGGTTGTGGACGCCCGATAAAAGTCGTGCCTTCCTTGAATCAAAATACCTGTATGCGTTCTCGGACTTGATTGACGTCGCGGGCGTTACATTGCACGTGCGAGACAGTGGTTTGACAACTGCGCCCGCGGTGATTCTTATCCATGGTTTCGGCGCAAGTCTGCACACCTGGGAGCCCTGGGTTAGTGCACTCGCAACGGATCACCGTGTGATCCGCTTTGACCTGCCGGGCTCCGGGCTGAGCTACCCCGATCCAACAGGTAACTACACCGATGCGCGCAGCATGCAGGTGATGGTCGCGCTCATGGACACGCTCGGTGTTGCCAGGGCCAGTGTCATCGGTCACTCCATCGGAGGCCGCATCGCATGGACGTTTGCAGCGACGTATCCCGAGCGGGTCGACAAACTGGTGCTCGTCTCCCCTGACGGATTTGCCAGCCCGGGATTCGAATACGGCAAGCCTCCGCACGTACCCGGCAGCATGAAACTGATGCGCTACGCGTTGCCGAAATTCATGCTCAAAATGAGCCTGAAACCCGCCTATGCCGACGCGAACGTTTTGACGGATGAACTCACCGGTCGCTACTTTGATTTGTTGCTGGGCGAAGGCACGCGGGAAGCCTTGCTTGCGCGCACGGCGCAAACAATACTGGTCGAACCAGTGCCAATGCTGAAGCGCATTCAAGCCCCGACATTACTCGTGTGGGGCGAGCAGGATGCCATGATTCCGTTCGCTAATTCTGAGTCGTATTTGAAGGCGATCCCGACCGTCGCGCGGGTATCTCTAAACCGTGTGGGTCACCTGCCGCAGGAGGAAGCGCCCACGCGTTCGCTGTCCGCCGTGCGAAGCTTTCTGCAATAGGATAACCTGCCCGCATGGCAAAGCCCGCCCCATCAAAATCTGAATCTGCGTTGCTGGCACCGTTTGCAACACTGCCGCTGGATCGCATTTATGTGCCGACTTCAGCGACTGAATTTGCGGCAGCGGCTGCGGCAATTAAAGTGGCGGATATGGTCGGCTTCGACACCGAGTCAAAGCCCATTTTTGATCGCGGCGTGATCAGCGACGGCCCGCACGTCGTGCAGTTTTCGCTTGACGATTGCGCCTACATTTTTCAACTGCACCGCGCTGACTGCCGTGCGTTCCTGGTTGAAATTCTGGAGTCGGAGTCGGTGCTGAAAGTGGGATTCGGCTTACGTTCGGATCACAAGGAGATTCGCGCGAAACTGGGCGTCACGCTGCGTGCCGTGCTTGACATGAACGATGTCTTCCGCAGAGAGGGTCATCGTGGCACCACCGGCGCGCGGGCCGCGGTGGCAATGGTGATGAAGCAGAAATTTCACAAATCGAAAGCGGTGACCACATCCAACTGGTCGCTACCGCAGTTGTCACCCAAACAGTTGCTCTACGCTGCCAACGATGCCTACGTCGCGATAAAAGTGTTGAGGGCGATGCGGATGCCGCGAGAAAAGTTGCCGATTGCCGGATTAAGCGCACCCTCAAAATACGATTAAGCCGCGACGGCGTCGGCAGCACGAACCGGCTGCGGGTCGTGCGCAGGCAAGAAAAATACCGCTACCGTAGTTAGCGTCGCAATCGCTGCCATCAGCCACAGTAACGTGCTGAATCCGCCAACTTTAACGAACGGCCCAAGTGCCCACACCGCTACCGACGAAATACCGAAGCTCACCGCAAGACGCAGGCCAGCAACGCGGGAGCGCATGCTGTCATCGACGAAGCGGGCGATGATGGCGTCGGTGAACGGGATCGCGCCGAATACGAAGGTCATGTACGCCACGGCGAACACGTAGAACAGCCAGCCTTCCGCGCGAGCGGCCAGCGCAAACGCCAGGATCTGCGCGGCCACAATGGGTAGGAAAATTCGCTTGATCGGAAAGCGGTCTATGAGACGGCCAACGACCACCTGCGCGACCGAGGCGATGGCGTAGACCCCCGCGAGCAGCATGCCCAGCGTGGCGGGGTCACTGGCAATCGCTGCGACCCGTTCGCGCAACAACTCGCCGTTGCCGTTGGTCGTGAAGTTAAAAATCAGGCTACCCAGCGTGGTGGTGCAGGTGAGCACGGCAAACACGCGCGTGGCTGTGGCGCGATCTACATGCAATTTTTTGCCGCCGGTTTTCTTCCCCGGCGCGGTCATTTCCTTCGGCACCTTGATCGCAAAAAGCACACCCACCAACAAACTCAGGATGCCCGGCACGATGAATGCGGCACGCCAGCCTGCGTTTTTGACCAGATATCCAGTGAGGAGCGCAGCGAACGCGATACCCAGATTGCCAGCGAGCCCGTTGACGCCAATGACGGCACCGGCTTTGGGTGCGTTTTGCAGCAACATCGGAATGCCGACCGGGTGATAGATGGCCGAGAATGCGCCCATCAGCGTGAGCGCAATGGCCATTTGCAGCGGCGTTTGTGTCAACGACACCAGCAGCAATGACGCGCCCATGCCGAAGTAAAAAACCAGCATCATCGCGCGGCGTCCCCACAGATCGCCGTAGCGGCCTGCTGGCAGCGAAGCGACGCCAAACATGACGAACGCGCCGGTGGCGAAGGGCATTAAGTCCTCCCATCGCGCAATGCCGAAATCGAGTGCGATAGCACTCACTGCGGTGGCAAAAATCAATAGCGCCAGATGGTCTATGGCGTGCGCGAGGTAGAGCAAGAGTCGGGTCGTCATGGCAAAAGCTTAGTGCATTGCGGCGGGTCAAGCGCCAAGCGAATTCAAAAACGCGTGATCGGGTGCTGCGTCGCTCGTCGCGTTGCGACTTTCCGCATCAATGCGCAGCACCCGGTAGCGCAGCGGCCACATCGCAGTATCAAGCTTTATCGCCAGCAAGAAGCGCGCGCGGGCTCCCGCTACGTTGCCTTGTCGCAGCAACAGTTCGCCCTGGGCAGCTTGGGCCGGCCCGAGTTGCGGATGCCAGGTGGCAATGCTGTTGATTGCATCGGCGTGCTGCTGCGGCCCCTGCACCCGCATGCCCAGCCGAGATACGTATGCCTCACCCGTAGGCTCGGTCATGCCGATGCCGGTGTGAACCAGTGCTTGCTGCGCCGCGGACAGATCGTCAGACAGCAAGTGCAGTTCGACGATTTCCTGTGCGAAAGTGCGCTCGTCGGGCCACACACGCAGCGCCCGCAATGCCTTTTCTGGCGCGTTGCTCAGCACGTGGGCGAGAGCAAGTGCGCGCAGATTGCCTTCGTTTTGCGTGGCATCTGCAGCGAGCGCAATCACGCGGGAATGCTCGCCGGTACGATGGGCGAGTTCGAGCAGGGCGTCGTGGTCTGCGACGCTGAGTGGAGTGCTCGCTTCAAGCTGCTTCGCAGCGGTGGAGGCGCTGACCAGATCGTTTTCGGCGAGCGCAACGCGAAGCTGCGCAAGGGCGGTGAGGTGCGCTGCCGATGCGATGCGTTGCATCTGCGCCAACGCCGAATGTGCGGCACCCATTTCGCGGCGTGCCAATGTTGCCTGCACGCGCTCGCCGTGACTCTCCAGCAGTGCCAGTGCCTGTGCAGACAGATCGCTTTCCGATTTGGATGGTTCTATGACTGTCTCATCAACAGTATGCGCGATTGATTGAAACTTAGGAAACGTCGCCAGTGCCAGGCAGGCCAGTGCAGGGATAAAAACGGCGATATAGGTGCTGCTGTCAGTAGCCAGGACTGCAATTTTGGGGATCGACAGCACGGCCACCGCACCGGTTAGCGCCCAGACGCTGGCACCCACCGCCGCATTTGACCAGCGCAGGCTGGTTGCCGGTGACGGCCATAGTCGATGTGCGGCGAGTAGCCCCAACGCAACGCCCGGTAGACCGCCAGCTCGGATGGCGACCGCAGTCAATGTTTGGGTGGGATCAATCAGCGGGCTCAGCAACGACGGTGGCGGGATCATGCCTTGCGCGACGGCCGCCAGCAAAAATGCCGGGATGAGCGCCATCAGGCCAGCCACGCGCACCCACAGCGCCCGCTGCGATGTTGATGGCAATTGGCCCAGCAGCAGCATTACGGCCGGCACGAAGGCGACCGCTGCGACGAGCGGTGCCAGCCCTGCTGCGATTACGGCGGCGACTGCGGCGAGCATCAGACGGGGCCAGCTCGACAACGGCAGTGTTATGGCGCGGTCAAGCAGCACCAGCGCAAGCGCCGCGGCGAGGCCCCCACCCAGGGATACCGTCCACCCCGGCCAGCGATTGCTCAGCAGCGTCAATATCAGCACAGCGACTGCCAGCACACCCGAGCAGACGCGCAGTGCCGCAGCGCGTGACTCGGGACGTTTTCTGTAGATCAGTGCAACCACGGCCACGCTGCTGATGCAGATCAGCGCGAGCCAGAAAGCCAGGGGCAGCAGGCGGTTAGCCGACTCATCAGGCGTGGCTACAGTGCTGCCGGACGCAAACCACGCATCGCCGAGCAAACGCGAGCCGCCAGCAGGATTGGCCGGTAGCAGCTCAGCGCGAGTCAGTGTGGCGTGGGCGTTGGTCGCACCGGTGTTTTCCAGCGCGACGACAATGCGCGTAATCGTCTCTTTCCAGCGGGGATGACCGGTCAGCAGCAGTGTCACGGGCCGAGCATCCGCATGTGCAGCAAGCGCTGCGGTCGCGGTAGCGGGACGGCGCAGGTCGGATGTGGTCAGCCAGCCGAGCGTCAGGCGCAGGTTGCCGGTCACGTCCTGGGTGTGCAGGATCAGCGCAAGTGCGCTGGAGGCGTTGAGCGTGAGGCCAGCCGCCTGAGCGACCGCAGCGCCTCGCAAAGGGTCAAAGCGTAGCCCTTGAACGGCACCGGATGATTCCACGGTGGTGTTGGCCGCAGCGCTGAGCACCAGTTCCGGGTCACGGTTGCTGCCGGAGGAGCCCAACGCACCAAGCAGCCACAGTTGAAGGGCTAATGCGAGCACAGTGCACAGGGCAACGGCACCCAGCGCGACCAGGGTGGTGGGGCGCACGTTCATCGGGTGCGCCTTGGTGACAGACTCAGGAGCGGCAAGAGACAAAAAGACATGCTGGGGTAAAGTTCAAAGCTATTTCACATTTTGTCATCTCGATGAGCTTTGATCGCGACTGTGACTATCCCGTTAGGCCAGCGCGGCGTCGTGCATTGCAAGCGGCTGCCGCGTTACCACTGGTCGTGGCTACATCGTGGGCACACGCCGCACCGCTGGCGTTTGCGCCCGCTGTGTTTGACGTTATGGCGGATCGTGCGCTGATCTGGCTTTCGGCGAACGACGAGCTGCGCGTCCACGTGCGCTGGGGCCTGACGCCCGACGCCTTGACCCAGCGCAGCGCAGAGCTGCTGCTCGCCAAGGCGAGCGACTTCACCGCACACGTGAGCCTGAAGGGCTTGCCCGCAGGCAGCACCGTGCATTTTCGGCCGTACAGTGGCGACACGCCGTTGTCGGAATCGGGGCGCTTCAGCACGCCGCGAAGGGCGGGGCAAAGCTTTGTGCTCGCCTTCTCGGGGGACATGGAGGAGAAGTACAAGCCGTTTCGAATTTTCGAGCTGCTGACCGCGGCGAAGCCTGACTATTTTGTGCATCTCGGCGACACCGTGTATGCCGATATTCCCAAGCGCGACTTCACGCCCACGCTTGCGCATTACCGCAGAAAACACGCCAATATCCGCGCTGATCGCCCGTTGCAGGCGTTCATGGCGCAATGCGCAACGTATGCCATTTGGGATGACCATGAAATCGAAAATGACGCGCACGGTGGCCTGCCGCAGCTGCCGGTGGCCGAACAGGTGTTTCGCGAATACTGGCCCTGTTCATCAGTTGAAAAATCGGGCCTGTATCGCGCGGTGAATTTGTCGCCCGAGGTGGAACTAATCATCCTCGACACGCGGCGCTTTCGCAGCGTTCAGGCGATGGAAGAGGGCCCCAGCAAAACGATGCTCGGGAGCGCGCAGAAAGCGTGGTTTCTGGAGCGCCTGAAAAAATCCACGGCTACGTTCAAAATCGTCGCGACCTCGGTGCCGTTTCATGGCAGCAGCGCGGACGCCTGGGGTAACTACAAAACTGAGCGCGATGAGGTGACGGCGTTCATCAAGAGCGAACGCATCAGCCATGTCGTGATGATTTCGGCCGATTACCACTTCGCCCGCGAATGGAGCAACAAGCGCACCGGCATTCATGAATTTATGGCGGGGCCGCTGGCCAGTTTTCGCACGTTTGAGAAGTCGCCGTCAGCCCGCGAGCGCCACAGCAAAGGGCCGCATTTTGTGTTCGGCGATGACTTCAACTTTGCGTTGATGGCGTACGATGGCAAGCAAAATTCGCTCACGGTCTCGTATCGCGACAGCACCGGAAAGCAGTTGTTCGAAACGGTGATTACGGCAAGCTGAGCGCGATAGATTTTCTATACAGCTTTTTTCCGGGAACCCTATTTAATATGGGCTTGGATCTTGATTATGCACTTTGTCGATATTTTGTATTTTGAGCTCTTATGCCCATGCGGACTGATAGTTTAATGAAAAAGTTGTAAAAAAAGAACGATCTGGACTCGCCACGCGAATGGAGTTTTTTCGATGAAATCGCTATCTAGCCTCACGTTCAAAGGGTGCCGCATGCGTTCTGGCTGCCTCGCGGCGCTGTCGATTGCCGCGATGCTGGGCGTTGCGCCAGCGACGGTATTTTCAGCCGTAACCACCACTGCGGCTGCGTCGCTCGATGACACCTATTTCGGATGGGACGCGCGCGAGTTGTCCGTCAGCGATGCACGGGCAGCAATCCGCCAGGCTCCGAGGCTGGCGGCTTTCGAAGCGTTGATCATTGATCGCTGCGGCCTGCACAGCATCAACCCGCGTCTGGCAACGCTGCTGCTTGAGGCCAGCGGCACGCTGGACGACTTTGCGCCGGACGCGTTTGACCCGGTCAAAACACGCATTGACTCGTTTATCGGCGCGTTACTGCACGTCTTCTACCTCGGTCGGCATTCGGTGGCGGCGCGCCAGCCCCCTTCGTTGCAGAAAGTATCTACGGTGCCGATGCCAGCTGAATCGGCAGGGCTTGACGCCCTGGCTGAAACCTTTATGAAGGGCGAGAATCGGTCAGCAACGCTTGCTTTCGGCTACGCCGCACGATTCGGCGTACGCACCCGCGTGCTGGATTTGGAGCAGCAGCAAAAGGCGGGTGCCATTACGCCCGCCGCCAATCCGCCGAACTGGATGCGCCTGCCTTGGTTGTTGGGCCAGCAAGGTTGGTCGTTTAACGGCGTGCATTCGTCGTCGGGCGGTTGCCCCAATCCGGTCTGCGCGCAACCTCGCTCGTCAATTGACTTTTCAAACGGATGGCCGGTGTGGGGCAGCAATACGACGCGCTCCCCCGTACTCGCAGCCGTTGACGGCACGGTCACCATTTATTCAAGTTGCAATCTTCGCATCACCAACGCCAACGGCTGGGCCACCAACTATTACCACCTCGCGAATATTCGTGTGACGGACGGCAGCCACGTGTTCGTGGGGCAGAACATAGCCGACTTTTCGGACAATCAGGCGCAGGCCCTTTGCCAGGGCGGATCGTCCACGGGGCCACATGTTCACTTCATGCTGGTCAACGCGGGCGCGCAGGTGAACATTGATCAATCCGACTTCAGCGGCTGGAAGATCAACGCCACCAATGTCATCAAAGACTACGACTATGACTGTTCGCGCATGTATCTAACGCGAGATGGCAACACCCCCTGCGCCTACAACAACGGCAGTGTGCCTGCAGCCTGGAGCATGCACACGCTGGCGACCGGTATGGCATCCAACAAAATGTGCGATCTGGACATTGACGGCAACACCCTCATCGATACCGCGAGTGACGGTGTACTGCTGCTACGCTATTTGCTGGGCTTTCGCGGTGCGGCGCTGATCGCAGGCGTCCCCGTGGCAGCCGCGCCGCATAACAACGCCGAGATGATCGAGCAATTCATCGCCAGCAAACGGTACGATCTCGATGGCGACAACGCTGCTTCAAGTTATGTCGATGGATTGTTGGCTGTGCGATTGATGCGAGGCCTGACAGGCGCCGCGCTTTCCGGCGGCGCTATCACGTCTACGAGCCTTCTCACCACGGGCGCGCAGGTCATTGCGCTGGCGGCGGGGTGTAGGTAGGCAGTTATTAGCGGGAGCAACTCTGCTGCAACCCAGCTGCGTGCGTGGGCGGTGGGTCGCTGCAGAGCCGCTCCTGAAGTCGGAAGAATCGACCACTAAAACCCGATTCTTCTAGCCCATTTAATGTCCGGCTTCACTTTGTGCTCCTGCTCCAGTTGCTCCAGAAATTCATCCGGCGTCAGCGTCTCGTCGAGTAACGTGATCTGTCGTTTGACCGAGGCGAAATCGCCTGGCGTGAGCATTTGCAATTTGTTCAGTCGATCACAAAGTTTGCCAGTGAGATTGGCTGCATTGCCTTCCAGCGCTTCCGTGGCAAACATCTTTTCCCGCTGTTCACGCGTCAGCGGTTTGAACTGAATCTTGAACGTGAAGCGGCGCAGCGCGGCCTCGTCGATGCGGTCAAACAGATTCGTCGTACAGATGAACACGCCCTTGAAACGCTCCATGCCCTGGAGCATTTCGTTGACTTCGGTGATTTCGTAGCTGCGTTGCGCCAGCGCACGGTTTTGTAGAAAGCTGTCGGCTTCGTCGAGCAACAGCACCGCTTTTTCCTGTTCGGCTTCCTTGAACATCGCGGCCATTTGTTGCTCCGTTTCGCCGACGTATTTGCTCATCAGGTCGCTGGCTTTCTTGATGATCAATGGACGCTCAATGGACTTGGCGATGTGCTCGCC
>JANXNO010000404.1 GCA_025354075.1 Burkholderiales bacterium
ATATTTTCAAGCCCGAACGCCATGTTTTGATACACGGTCATGTGCGGATACAGAGCGTAGGATTGAAACACCATCGCGAGGCCGCGATCCGCAGCGCGAATGTCGTTGGCACGTGCGCCGTCGATGAAAAGCTCGCCGGAGGTGATGTCTTCCAGCCCGCAAATCATTCGCAACAGCGTTGATTTGCCGCAGCCGGACGGGCCGACGAACACCACAAATTCGCCATCGTGTACATCGAGATCAACGCCTCGAATGACCTTCGCTGTGCCAAAGTCTTTGACGATTTTTTTGAGTTGAAGCGATGCCATTATTTAACCCCTGCGGACGCAATACCTTGCGTGATGTACTTTTGGAGAAAGGCGAACACGATGGTGATCGGTAGTAGCGTGATCACCGTCATTGCGAGCAAATAATTCCACTGCGTGACGAGGTCTCCCTGAAACGCATTGAGCGCCAGTTGCAGCGTAAATTTCTCTTCCTTTGACAGCACGATGAGTGGCCACAAAAAATCATTCCATCGCCACATCACCGAAAAAATCGCCAGCACTGCGAGCGCGGGCGCGGCCAGTGGCAGCACGATACGCCAGTAAATTTGCCATTCGCTGGCGTGATCCATGCGCGCGGCGTCGAGCAATTCGTCGGGGATGGTCAGCATGTATTGCCGCAGCAGGAATACGCCTGTCGGTGTCGCAATAGCGGGCCAGATCACGCCCCACAAACTGTTCAGCATCCCGAGCTCGGAGACCACCAAAAAATTCGGCACCAGCACAATCGCAGGTGGCACCATCAGTGTGCCGAGTATCAGCAGAAACACCGACGTGCGGCCTTTAAATTTGTATTTCGACAACGCGAACGCGGCCATTGAATTGAACAGCAGCGTGAGGATGGTGGCGATGACGGTGATGAATACCGAGTTCCAGAGATAGGTGCCGAAACTGATCTTGCCGCCGAGGTCGGTGTAGTTTTCCGTGGCGAGTTTGAACTCGCGCACTGGCTCGCGATCCTTGACGTTGACGCGCACCAAATCGTCAGGTCGAGCGGGGTCAACGTGCGTCGCGGTGAGGCCAATGCGGCGCAGCTCCGCCAGTTCTTTGGTTGTGCCGTCGGGCATTTTTACGCGATAGACGGGCTTCATTTTTTCCTCGCCCGGAACAGCAATCGATTTCTGTCCGTAGGGCAAGAACGACGGTGGAAATTCGTTGAGCGCAGACTCCGTTTTGAACGATGACATCACGAGCCACAACACCGGCCCGAACATCAAGAACAGACCCATCACGAGGTAGCTGTACGACAGCCAGTCCGTCCAGTCCATGCGGCGACCGCTACGAGTACGCGTCAAAAAATTCAGGGCTTTCATTTTGCGCGCTCTCCCATTTCATCGGCCTTGGAAAGCCGCAACTGCAGCAATGTGAGTGCAACGAGCGCAAGCGCGAGAAGCAACGATCCCGCGGCGGCAATGCCGTACAGCCGCACCGGTTCGACGAAGCCGGTTTGATAAATAAACTGCACCACAAGCGTCGTCGCCGATCCCGGGCCACCGCCGGTCAACACGAACACCTCGTCAAACGTCTGCACCGCCTTGATCAGCGCAAGCACTAAGACGACCATCAAGTTCGGCAATAACAGCGGCAACGTCACCCGCGTCAGCGAGCGCCACGGTGAGGCTTTATCGAGCTGCGCGGCTTCATATAAATCCGCCGGAATTGCCTGCAATCCTGCGAGCAGAATCAGTGTGTAAAAGCCCATGTGCGCCCAGATTGAAACAAACGTCACCCAGAAGAACGCCCAACCCGGCTCCGCGAGCCACAGCACGGGGTGCGAGCCCATTCCAACCATCGCGGCGTTGAGCAAACCGTCGCGCTGCAGGATCCATTTCCAGATGAGCGCAACGACCACTGGGGACAATAAAACGGGATAAAAAAATACGCCGCGCCAGAAGCCGCGTCCCATAATTTTTCGATTGAGCACAACAGCCGTGATGAGGCTGAACAGCACCATCATCGTCACCTGAAAAAACGCGTACTTCGCAGTGTTGAAGATGGACTGCCAGAACACGTCCTTGCGGCAGGACGACGGGTCGAAATACGAGCCACATTCGAGCAACGTCGAGAAGTTTTCTACGCCCACAACCGGGCGCTGATTGGGGTAAAGATTCACGCCGCCCGTGAACGCGTAGTAAATGTTGATCGCGATCGGCACGAACGTGAACAGCATAATTACGATCACGTTCGGGGCGAGAAAGAACCACGGTGTGCTGGCGCTAGTTTTCATGACTTTGACCCTTGCAACTTTTCGCGGAATACGGCGTTCTATATGGGCGTAGGCGCAATAAATTCCTGAAGTCGACTATTG
>JANXNO010000475.1 GCA_025354075.1 Burkholderiales bacterium
CCGTAACATCCCGGCCAGTCAGGGCACCCTAGGCCGCTGTCGGTCAGGCGCACAAAGGCGCCAAAGGCAATCAGATCAAGCGTTAAAAACGCCGCAATTGCGGCCAGCCGTTTCCACGATAATCGCCGCCCCATCCACAGCGCAAGCAACAGCATGCCCACCCAGGCAATGGCGTTAATGGATGAGAGAGAAAACTGCCAGAAAATCGGCGTTGAAGTAACGGGCGTAACAGGCATAACGGGCATTGCACATCGCGACCCAAGTCGCGTAATAACTTAACGACAACCTCTGTATTTTAGGGGTTGCGACGATTCATTGTCTGTGACGCATAAAAGGCGCGTTTGGCGGCGTACATCGCGTCGTCCGCCGCGCGCAGTGATCGTTCAAGTTCGCCCGCTTTTTCACACACCGATGAGCCCATTGCAAATGACAATCGCGGGCCTTGATAAAACTGATTGTTCATCTCGACTACCATGCGCAGCCCTTCTTTGAAGGCGGCCATTTCTACCTCACCGTAACGCGGCAACAGGCAGGCGAACTCATCGCCGCCAACACGCGCTGCTTGCAGCGAATCGCCGAGCGCTTTTTTTAGCGCCTCGCCCGCGCGCCGCAACAACGCGTCGCCTGCGCTATGACCAAACTCGTCATTGACTTGCTTGAGCCCGTTGAGATCAACGGTCAGCACGCCGATCGGAAACGGACCGCGACGATTCAGTCGCGAAATTTCGTCCTCGTAAAACGCGCGATTGCGCAGTTTGGTCAACGCATCATGCTTGCCCAAAAATTCAAGGTAAGACTCGGCTTTTTTTCGCGCACTGATGTCGGTGAGCGCCACCTGCACCAGATCCCAATTCGCTTCGTGACCGGGCAGGACAGCCCACTGCATGTGCAAATTAATCGGGTCGCCGCGCAGTGAATAGTTGAGCGTTTCGCGCGACTGAAAGAGGACGTTGTTCCAGCAGTCGAACAGTTGTTCAGCAAAGGATCGGTTCATTTCGTCGCGGAAAATTTCTGGAAGCCGCGCCAGCAACTCATCCTTGCTCGTGGCACCGAACAGCGTCAACGTCTGGTTGTTCACATCAATCACCCGGATGCGCTCCATGCAGGAGAAAACGAACTCTGGATGCACATCAACGAAGGTGCGAAAGTCAGTGATCCCCTGCTCGCGCACCTCGTCAAGCATGGCCTTCACTTCACTGAAATCCTCTACCCACAGCGATGCGGGTGACAGCGCGAATAGCGCATGGGCGTACGCCTGATTTGTCGCCGCAGCGCTCTCCGCGCGCTTCTGCTCGGTGAAGTTTTCCATCGCCATCAACATGCGATCCCACGGCTTGGCGAAGTCAGGCAACCGATTCACGTTGAGACGAATATTGAGCGACTGGCGATCAACCGTGTAATTAATCGTCTCGAACTGATATGAGGTTGCACCCTCCCAAAGCCGTGCGATTTCGGCAATTGCAGTGGACTGGTCACTGTTGTCGAACAGCGAATCCCCTGCGATAAGCAGGGCCTGCACATCTTTAGCCCCATACAGGTCAAGCATGCGCTGATTGACCTTGAGCACTTTGATGCGCGAAAAATATTCGTCAATACCCTCGGGTCGCTGCGTCAAATACGCCGAGATATCCGTCACGCCCGCAGCGCGCCACGATTGCAACAATTGGTAAATTTCGCTGAAATCCTCAACCGCCAGTGCGACCGGTGCCAGGTCGAATAGCGGATCAGCGGCTGCAACGTCAGAAGACACGGTGAACACTCACGGGAAGCTGGGAGAAAGCATGCTGCATGATAGACAAGTTGCTCGCTCTTTAGAATGGCGGCATGCGCTTATTCCGTCTCGCGAAAATTGTCAGTGTGTTCCATAAACAAGGGCTCGACGAATTCGTTCTGCTCGACGCCCCGAACCCGCTGCTGCGCGGCATCGGCAAGCTGCTGGGCACCCGTAAACATGCCGAACCCCGTGGCGTACGTCTGCGGCGGGCACTAGAGTCGCTTGGCCCGATATTTGTTAAATTTGGGCAGGTTTTGTCTACCCGGCCTGACCTCATTCCACCCGATATTGCCGGAGAGCTGTCCTTATTGCAGGATAAGGTGCCACCGTTTCCAGCCGCTGACGTGCGCATCGTACTCGAAAAAGCGTACGGTCGCCCCACCGAGCAGGTGTTTTCGAGCTTCGACTGGCAGCCCATTGCCAGCGCGAGCGTGGCGCAGGTGCATTTCGCGACGATACAACTCAAAACGGGTGACACGTTTGAGGAACGTGAGGTCGCAGTAAAAGTGCTCCGTCCCGATATCAAACCGGTGATCGAAAGCGACCTCGCGCTACTGTCGGTACTCGCAGGTTGGGTCGAAAAATTCAGCGCGGATGGTCGACGGCTGAAACCGCGCGAAGTGGTCGCCGAATTCAACAAATATTTGCACGACGAACTGGACCTGATCAAGGAAGCGGCCAATTGCTCGCAACTGCGCCGCAATTTCACCGGCTCAACGCTGCTCTACATGCCCGAGGTGCATTGGGACTGGTGCGAACAAAACGTGATGGTGATGGAGCGGCTTCATGCCACACCGGTTAACCAACTGGACAAGCTGACTGAGGCTGGCGTTGACATCAAAAAGCTGGCACGTGAAGGCGTAGAAATTTTCTTCACTCAAGTATTTCGCGACGGATTCTTTCATGCTGACATGCATCCCGGCAACATCGCCGTGCGCACTGATAAGGAGCATCTGGGTCAATACGTCGGCATGGATTTCGGCATCATCGGCACTTTGACCGACAATGATCGCCGCTATCTGGCTGAAAATTTCCTCGCGTTTTTTCGCCGCGATTATCGACGTGTTGCCAGCGCGCACATCGAATCAGGTTGGGTGCCGCCGGGCACGCGCGTGGACGAACTGGAGAACGCCGTTCGCAGCGTGTGTGAGCCGATTTTTGATCGACCGCTGGCAGATATTTCGTTCGGCAAAGTGTTGCTGCGACTGTTTCAGGTGTCGCGTCGCTTCAACGTAGAAATTCAGCCGCAGCTTGTGCTACTGCAAAAGACGTTGCTCAACGTTGAAGGGCTCGGCCGCCAGCTGGATCCGTATCTGGATTTGTGGGCCACCGCACAGCCGTTTCTCGAAAAGTGGATGAAGGATCAGATCGGCCCGGAAGCCGTGTGGCAACGCCTGATTGAGCAAGCACCGTATCTCTCGTCGGCGCTGCCACAGCTGCCGCGCTTGATTCATCAATCGCTTGAAAGACGCGCCGAACCTGCGGCCCCCGTTGTGGTTAACACCGCTACGGGTTGGACCAATGTCTGGCTGGCAATCATTGCGTTTTGCATGCTCGCGATTTTGGGGACGCTGTGGATTCCGTTGTTGCTGGATTAAGGGCACTTGTAGGAGCGGCCTTGGCCGCTACTACAAGAGACAACGCATGGGTCGAACTTACGACATCGTGAATCCCATTTCGCTCGATCAACCGTGGGGTCGCGGTTTCAACGCTGCACACACGCACGCGTTCGCTGACGACAAGCCACTGCTCGCGAGGAACTTTTTGCCGCGCGGATTGGGGCGAAGTTATGGTGACGTATGTGTGAACGATGGCGGCACCTTGCTGCATACGTTTCGCCGCGACCGGCTGTTGGCGTTCGATGATGTTCATGGTGTGTTGACGTGTGAAGCGGGTGCCTCGCTCGCTGACATTGCTCAGGTGATGCTGCCACATGGATGGTTTCTGCCGGTTGTGCCCGGCACGCGTTACGTGACTGTCGGCGGGGCAATCGCCAACGACGTCCACGGTAAAAATCACCACGTTGCCGGAGCGTTTGGACGATTCGTTAAATCCTGCTCGCTCTATCGCTCGGACTGGCAATCTGCGCAAACAGTTGCGCCTGCTGACGCCATGTTCCCGTCGGTCATTGGTGGGCTCGGACTGTCCGGGCTCATGAACGAAGCAAGCATCCAGCTCAAACCCGTGCCTGGCCCCGGCATCATGCAGGAAACCAAGCTTTTCGGCGGTGACGGCCGTATCGACGACTGTCTCGCGCTTGACGAACAAAGTAGCGCGTGGGAATACACCGTCGGCTGGATCGACACGCTGGATCGCGGTTTGCGCGGCGTGTTCTTTCGCGGCAAACATGCGGATGGGCCAGACGAATGGCTTGCGCCGAACGCTGCGCGCCTCACCATGCCGATGGACGCGCCGCGATGGGCGCTGGGACGCTGGAGCGCCAAGGCGTTCAACGCGGCCTACTATCGCGCGCAGTCCATGCGAACCGCCACACGAGAAACGATTCCGTTGTGGCAATTTTTCTTTCCACTCGATGCGGTGAACGCGTGGAATCGCGCGTACGGCAAACGTGGCTTCATCCAGTATCAGTTTGTCGTGCCGACCGTTGCGGCGCGCGAAACGGTACCGCGAATACTCGCGCATCTGCGTGAAGCCAACGTGGCGAGCTATCTAGCCGTCATCAAAACATTCGGCGATTTAGCGTCACCGGGGCTGATGAGTTTTCCGATGCCGGGCACCACCGTTGCACTGGACATTCCAGCGCCGAATTCACTTGATCTGCGCGCCCTGGATCGAGCTGACGCGATGGTGGCTGACGTTGGTGGCCGTGTGTATCCCGCCAAAGACGCACGAATGTCTGCGGCCATGTTTCAGCGCTTTTTTCCGCAGTGGCGCGCACTTGAAGCAACCCGCGA
Source organism: Burkholderiales bacterium (assembly GCA_025354075.1). Classification (GTDB taxonomy): domain Bacteria; phylum Pseudomonadota; class Gammaproteobacteria; order Burkholderiales; family Casimicrobiaceae; genus Casimicrobium. The sequence continues at coordinate 4,690 of JANXNO010000475.1, forward strand.
CCCAGCCATTTCATCCTCATTTTGGCGACGCGTCACCACCTCACAAGATACCTTGGAATGAATGAAACAAACGTCGTGGTCGTCGGTGCCACGTCCGCCGTAGCGCAGGCCGCAATTCGTTTGTGGGCACAACGCGGACACACGCTCACGCTGGTTGCGCGCAATGCAGCGGAGCTTGAACGCATCGCTGCCGACGCCCGCGTGCGGGGCTCGCCACAGGTTACAACGCTAACGGGTGATTTGACCGAGCGCAAATTTATCGCTGAATCTATTCGCTCAACCAATGCACCGCGCATCGCGTTGATCGCGTACGGCAGCCTGACTGATTCCGCACGCGCCGACACTGACGTGGACTATTTGGCGGATGAACTGCAAGCGAACTTCGTGAGTGCCGCCTTGTGGGCGCAGTTACTCGCGGATCGAATGGCGGCGAACAACGCGGCTGGCGGCAGCATCGCGGTCATCTCGTCAGTGGCGGGAGATCGCGGTCGCGGCAGCAATCATGCGTACGGCGCGGCGAAGGCGGGGCTCACCGCGTTCTGCTCTGGCCTGCGCGCCCGCATGGCGACGCGGCGGGTGCATGTGGTCACGGTGAAGCCCGGATTTATCGATTCACCGATGACGGCACACATCGCGAAAAAAGGCGCGCTGTGGGCGACGCCAGACGCAGTTGCTGCGGGCATTGTCAGCGCCATCGACAAAAAGCGTGACGTCGTCTATTTGCCCGGTTTCTGGCGACTGATCATGCTAATCATCACACACATTCCCGAGCGGATTTTCAAGCGCTTAAAGATTTAGCGCTTACGCCGTTACCTTCGGCGCGTAACCCAACATCGCCTTGATCTCAAGGAATTCGCCAAAGGCATGATCGCCCCACTCGCGGCCATTGCCCGATTGCTTGAATCCGCCAAACGGTGCCATGAAATCCGGCCCTGCACTGTTGATGTTGACCTGCCCAGCACGCAGACGTGACGCCACTTTGCGCGTCGCCTCCACGTCGGTGCCCGAGATGTAAGCGGCCAAC
>JANXNO010000497.1 GCA_025354075.1 Burkholderiales bacterium
AAGTGTGTGACCCGCAGCGCGCAGGTGGCTCGCCATCGGTGCCCCCATGATGCCGAGGCCGATGAAACCGATATTGACTGTGGTCATGTGCGAACTCCAAAGGAAGTATTACTGCGGAATTGTTTAGCGCCCTCTCCCGCAAGCGGGAGAGGGCTTCGGAATACACCACTCGTGCCGAAACGAATTGGAGAAATTAGGCGGGCAGGATTGCGCCAGCACGTTGAGACATCTAGCGAAATGAATTCATCCAGCACAGCCCCTCAACCGTAGTCGTCTTCGGTTTGTACTCACAGCCCACCCAGCCGTCATAACCAATGGCATCGATGTGCTTGAGCACCCACGCGTAGTTGATCTCACCGGTGCCGGGTTCATTGCGGCCTGGGTTGTCGGCGATCTGGATGTGACCGATGCGTGCGAGTTGATTCTTGAGCGTGCTACCCAGCTCACCGTCCATACGTTGCGCGTGATACACGTCATATTGCACGAACAGATTGTCAGAGCTGACCGCATCGAGAATCGCCAGCGCCTCGCTCGTACGATTTACAAAGTAACCCGGAATGTCAAACGAATTGATCGGCTCCGTGACTAGCATGATGCCTTCGCGCTTGAGCTCCAAAGCGGCGTATTTGAGATTGCCGACCATCGTCGTCGTTGCGAGTTCACGCGACACACCGGGCGGTAGCTTCCCCGATAGACAGTTGATTCTCTTACAGTCAAGTGCACGCGCATAGGCAATAGCCGTCGCAACGCCTTCCTTGAACTCGACCTCACGGCCCGGAATGCATGCCATACCGCGCTCACCGTTGTCCCAGTCGCCCGCTGGCAGGTTGAACAAGACCTGCACAAGATCGTTCGCCTTGAGTGCCGCTTTCAATTCGCCTACGGGATACGGATACGGTGCCATGTATTCAACGGCTCTAAAGCCAGCTTTCGCTGCGGCCTCGAAGCGCTCCATGAAAGGCAGCTCGTTAAACAGGAAGGTGAGGTTGGCAGAAAACTTGGGCATACAGATTATTTGTTCGTTTTGGTTCCCTCCCCCAGCAGGGGAAGGGTGAGGGTGGGGGTACTTCGCAGAAGAGCGATGCTCCTAGTCAAGCATCGCCATCACCGAAGTCGGCGCATCTGCTTTGCTGTCGGTGATTTCTTCAAATTCCACCACGTTATTAATCTCGGTACCCATTGCGATGTTGGTCACGCGCTCCAGCATGATCTCGATCACCACTGGCACGCGGAACTCACCCATCCACGCCTCGGCCTGCTTGATCGCAGGCGCAATTTCTTCCTGCTTGTGAACCCGGATGGCTTTGCAACCCAAGCCTTCCACTACTTTTACGTGATCGACACCGTACGCCTTGGACAATGTTTCAGTCTCCGGCGTATTGATATTTTCAAACGCGAGCTGAACGCAGTAATCCATGTCGAATCCGCGCTGACTTTGACGAATCAAGCCAAGGTACGAATTGTTGACTACGATATGGAGATACGGCAATTTGAACTGCGCGCCCACCGCCAGCTCCTCAATCATGAACTGAAAATCGTAGTCACCCGACAGCGCGATGATCTTACGAGTTGGATCCGCCGCACGCACGCCCAACGCAGCAGGTACCGTCCAGCCGAGCGGCCCGGCCTGTCCGCAATTGATCCAGTGACGTGGCTTGTACACATGCAGAAATTGGGCGCCCGCGACCTGCGACAGACCAATGGTGCTCACGTAGCAGGCGTCCTGACCGAACGCATTGTTCATGCATTGATACACCCGCTGTGGCTTCATCGGGACGGCCTCGAAATTAGTCTTCCGCAGCATCGTGCGTTTGCGTTCCAGACAATCCCTGACCCAGGCGCTACGGTCCTTGAGCTGGCCCTTCGCTTTCATTTCTTTGGCAACCGTTACGAACTGTTGGAGCGCCAATTTGGCGTCGGACGCAATACCGAAGTCTGGCGAAAAAACACGACCAATCTGTGTGGGCTCAATGTCGACGTGAACGAACTTGCGATCTTTGGTGTAGACCTCTACCGAACCGGTGTGCCGATTCGCCCAGCGGTTGCCGATACCGAGCACGAAGTCGGATGCCAGCATCGTGGCGTTGCCGTAACGGTGACTCGTTTGCAAACCGCACATGCCCGCCATCAACGGATGATTGTCAGGAATGCTGCCCCAACCCATCAACGTTGGAATGACCGGCACACCGGTTGTCTCGGCAAATTCAACGAGCAAATCGCATGCATCAGCGTTGATGATGCCGCCCCCAGCAACGATCAGCGGTCGCTCAGCCGCCTGCAACATCGCAATGGCTTTTTCTATTTGTGGGCGCGTGGCAGCGGGCTTGTACACCGGCAGCGGCGCGTAGGTATCGACGTCAAATTCGATCTCGGCCATCTGCACATCAAACGGCAGATCGATCAATACAGGGCCGGGGCGGCCCGAGCGCATGATGTGAAACGCCTGCTGAAACACGCGTGGCACCAGCGCAGGTTCGCGCACTGTGACCGACCATTTGGTGACCGGCTTGGAGATGGACTCGATGTCCACCGCCTGAAAGTCTTCCTTGTAAAGCCGGGCACGCGGGGCCTGCCCAGTGATGCACAGAATCGGGATCGAATCCGCCCAGGCTGAGTAGAGCCCTGTGATCATGTCGGTGCCCGCCGGGCCTGAAGTGCCGATGCAGACACCGATGTTGCCCGCAACAGCGCGGGTGTAGCCCTCGGCCATATGCGATGCACCCTCAACATGCCGCGCAAGAATATGTGCGATACCGCCGTGTTTGAGAATCGCAGAATAAAGCGGATTGATCGCAGCGCCGGGCACGCCGAACGCCTGATCGATGCCTTCCTTCTCCATCACGTACACCGCTGCCTGTGCGGCCGTCATTCTTGCCATGAAAATTCTCCTTTTGTTCCGAACTACTTTTGTTGTTGTGTGAACTTTAAGTAGATGTCGGTGGTTTGGGAAGGCGCTGCTCACCCATAACATTTATTCGCCAATGGAATAAACGAGACGAAAGTAGCTAAACTCTGTGCATGGACAGACTCGATGCAATGCAAGTGTTCGTGCGCGTAGTGGAGACTGGTAGTTTCTCCAAAGCCGCAGCAGAAATTCAGACCACGCAGCCGACGGTCACCAAGCAGGTCGCGGCGCTTGAGGCGCGTCTGAAAGTGCGCCTGCTCAACCGCAACACGCGCGGCGTGAGCCTAAGTGAACCAGGTGCGTTGTTTTATGAACGTTGCAAACAATTGTTGCAAGACGCGGAGGCGGCCGAGCAGGCTGCTCGTGCGGCGCAAAGTGAGGCGCAGGGTACGCTGCGCATTGGTACTTCGGTCGCATTCGGTCGCCGCGCGGTCGTGCCATTGACGCTTGAATTCATGGCACTGCATCCGCAGATTCGCGTCGATTTGTCGTTCGAGGATCGCTATGTTGATCTCATCGCGCAGGGCATTGATGTGGCGTTGCGCATGGGCAAACTTGCTGATTCGAGCCTTGGTGCGCGCTACCTTGGCAACAATCCGTGGGCTGTAGTCGCGTCCCCGAAATACCTGAAAACTGCGGGCACACCCATGCGCCCCGCAGATCTCGTGCGCCACAACGCATTGGTGTACAGCAGCGTGCAGGGCGATGACGTCTGGCACTTCACCAGCCCGCGCGGCGAACGTATTGCGGCCAGCGTGCAGGGGCGTTTGCGTTCGAACAATCTGTCTGCGGTGCTCGCCGCGTGTCGCGAAGGGCTGGGTGTGGCTGCTCTGCCGCGCTACGTGGCGGCGGAGTCGTTGCGAACCGGAAAGGTCGTTGAGGTACTCAAGGATTTTTCGCAACCCGATCAGGAATTGCACGCTGTTTTTCCGTCGCCGAAACGCGTTCCGGCGAAAGTGCTGGCTTTCGTGAGTTTCGCGCAGGGCCGCTTCGTCGATGGCTGGTGGAACGCGCGAAGTTCAGAGGGTAAATAGGGCCTATAAGCGCTTGGCGCTGTGAGGTTCGCGCATTGCTCGCTAGACTTGACGATTAAATAAAGAATCATCATGCCCTGGACTCCTGAATACCCCCGCGACATGACCGGTTACGGTCGCAATCCGCCGCACGCGCACTGGCCGAAGCGGGCGAAGATTGCGATCAATTTCGTACTCAACTACGAAGAAGGCGCGGAAAATTCCGTGCTGCACGGCGACCCCGCGTCCGAGACGTTTCTCTCGGAAATTGCCTTTGCGCAAGCATTCGAGGCGCGCCATCTGTCGATGGAATCGATGTATGAGTATGGTTCGCGTGTGGGCGTGTGGCGCATCCTGCGCGAGTTCGCCAAGCGTAATTTGCCGCTCACGGTGTTTGCTGCAGCCTGGGCACTGAAGTACAACGAGGAAGCGACCAAAGCCTTCTGCGAGCTCGGTCATGAAATCGCCTGCCACGGTCTGCGCTGGATTCACTATCAGCACATTGGCGAAGAGCGCGAGAAGCAGTACATGGCAGCGGGCACCCAGATGATCCGCGAGATGACAGGCGGACAATGGCCGTACGGCTGGTACACCGGACGCGACAGCCCGAACACCAAGCGACTCGTCATTGCGCAGGGCGGCTACGAATACGATAGCGATTATTACGGTGACGATTTGCCGTTTTACCTGCCCGTCGTCATGCGCGACAGTACCCTTGCCCGGCAGCTGATCGTGCCGTACTCGCTAGATACAAACGACATGAAGTTCTCGTCCGCAGCGGGCTTCGCCAACGGGCAGGATTTCGCGCAGTATATGATAGACACGTTCGACGTGCTGTACGCCGAAGGCGAAGAATCGCCGAAGATGATGAGCGTTGGCATGCATTGCCGCATTCTCGGCAAGCCCGGTCGTATGGCGGGTTTGATGAAATTCCTAGACCACATCGAAAAGCATGACAGGGTGTGGGTCACACGGCGCATCGACATCGCGCGGCACTGGCGTGCGGTGCATCCTGACAAAGTGTAGGCGCAGCACGCGATGAAATTCGGGACAGAAATTCTCAAGCAGGCCGACGTGCTCGCCGCCTTCACCGAAGACGCGCCGCGCATCACACGTACCTACCTCTCCAAAGAACACAGGCTCGCGGGCGAATACCTGATCGGCCTCATGCGCGACGCCGGTATGAATTCAGGATTTGACGCGCTCGGCAACATCGTTGGCCGCTATGAAGCTGGCGTGCCGTTCGCACCCGTCGTGATGACTGGGTCGCATCAGGACAGCGTGCGCAACGCAGGCAAATACGACGGGTTATTCGGCATTTTGTCGCCGATTGCTTGCGTGAAAGAGCTGAATCGGCGAGGCTTGCGATTGCCCTACACGCTCGAAATTGTGGGTTTCGGCGACGAAGAGGGCGTACGCTTTCCGGCAACGCTGATTGGCAGCAAAGCGATGGCGGGGAAGTTCGATCCTGCATGGCTCGACAAGGCTGATGGCGATGGCGTGACGATGCGGCAGGCGATCAACGATTTCGGCGGTAACGCCAGCAAATGGAATGAGCTGGACCGCCGAGGCGAGCAGCATGGTGAAGTCGTGGCCTTTGTTGAATCGCACATTGAACAGGGCCCCGTGCTGCTGAACGAAGGTTTAGCGGTTGGTGTGGTGACCGCCATCGCTGGTGCGACGCGTCTGGTGCTCAACGTGACAGGCCTCGCCGGTCATGCAGGCACCGTGCCGATGGGCGCGCGGCAGGATGCGCTCGCGGCGGCGGCAGAAATGATTCTCTTTGTCGAAAAATTCTGCACTGACAACGCGGGGCTCGTAGGCACTGTGGGCAAACTCTCAGTCAAACCTGGCGCAATCAATGTGATTCCGCAGGATGTTGAATTCACGATCGATGTGCGGTCGGGAGATGACGGGATTCGCGCTGTCGCGCTCAAAGCGTTCGCCGCGGAGTTGCCTGCGATTGCCGCGCAACGCAATGTGCAATTGCGCGTTGAAACGCTTTATGACGCTGACGCCGCACCGTGCGACCCAACGTTGCAAAAGCAATTTGAAACCGCCATCGCGGCGCAGGGCATCAAGCCGCGATACCTCGCCAGCGGCGCGGGGCACGACGCGATGGTGTTCCCCGCAGTTGCGCCAATGGCGATGCTGTTCGTGCGCTGCGGCAACAACGGCATCAGTCATCATCCTGACGAAACGATGACGGCAGAGGACGCTGAAATCGCTACCGTTGTGCTGCTGCATTTTTTTGAGCACCACCAGCCGCCACAATTTTCTGCTTCCAGCGCACAGCGCGTTGATAGAAACCTCTGAATACTTCCACCAACCCCTCACCCTAACCCTCTCCCGCAAGGGGAGAGGGGACAGAGCCCACATGACCACCGAAGAAACCATTGCCGAATACATCGACGCTCACCAGTTAGAGCAGATCGACTTCCTGCGCCAGATCGTGCGCGTGCCATCGGACACGCCGCCGGGAAACAACAATCCGCCCGCAGAAAAAGCGGCGGAACTGTTGACCGCAAAGGGCTACACCGTCGAGCGCTTTGCCGTGCCCGACGATCGCGTGCGCGACTACGGCATGGTCTCTGTGACCAACCTCATCGTGCGCCATAAATTCGGTAGCGGCGGCCCTACCATCGCGCTCAATGCGCATGGCGATGTGGTGCCACCGGGCGACGGCTGGTCGTTTGATCCGTACGGCGGTGAGGTGAAAGATGGTCGCATGTATGGTCGCGGTGTTGCAGTCAGCAAGAGCGACATCGCGAGCTTCACGTTTGCGCTCGACGCGCTGAAAGCAGCAGAAAAGGAGGGCGCAAAGTTCAACGGTACGGTCGAGCTGCATCTCACTTACGACGAAGAATTCGGCGGACTGCTCGGCCCCGGCTACTTGCTCGAAATCAATGCGACCAAACCGGATTACGTCATTGGCGCGAGCTTCAGCTACGCCATCGTCACTGCCCACAACGGGTGTCTGCAATTTGAAGTCACAGTCCACGGCACGGCCACGCACGGCTCGATGCCCGAGACAGGCGACGATGCGTTGCAGGCCGCCAACGCGATTCTCAACGCGATTTACGGCAAGCTGCCCGACCTCGGAAAAATCAAATCAAAAGTTACCGGCATCAATACGCCGACTATGCTCGTCGGCCAGATCAGTGGCGGCACCAACACTAACGTGGTGCCCGGCAAAGTCGTGCTCAAGATGGATCGGCGCATGATTCCCGAGGAATATCCGGCTGAAGTTGAGGCGCAAGTGCGCGCGATGATCGAGGGCGCGGTCGCGGGCCGCACCGGCATTCGCGTCGACATCAAACGCATTTTGCTGGCCAACGCGATGAAACCGGTCGCCGGTCAGGAGAAGCTGGTCGCCGCGCTGCAAAAGCACGGTGAACGCGTGTTCGGCGAGCCGATTCCCGCCGTTGGCGTGCCGCTCTACACCGACGCTCGGCTGTACGGTGAAGCGGGCATTCCGGTCGTGCTCTACGGAGCCGGGCCGCGCACGGTGCCGGAGTCGAACGCCAAACGCGCAGACGAAAATTTGTCGCTGGAAGATCTGCGCAAAGCGACGCAGGTGGTGGCGTGCGCGGTGGCGGATTTGCTTTCGTAAACCGCTCGATGCGATATGTAAATTTGTGACAGCTTTTGGCTGAGCGGCATATCGAATGTGGGCTTATCGGTCATTTATTCGAAAAGTCGACAATCAATATTTATAAGCGCTACACCCATATAGAACGGGTGTTCCCGCATAAAGCCATATCAATAACCGCGTCCCTGTGCCAGAAAAATCACCCGATCCCGACCCTCGCTTTTGGCTTCGTACAGCGCCTTGTCGGCGCGTTGAAACGCGCTGTCGACGGACTCGTCGGGGTCAAACGCGGTGCCGCCGATGCTCACCGTGATGCGCACGCCGAACGGCAGCACCACGCCGCGAATGTAGGCGCACAGTTGTTCCGTCATGTCTAGCGCCGCTTCGGGTTGCATCGCGATGCTCAGTGCAAATTCTTCGCCGCCCCATCGGTAGATTCGCGCGCCAAAGGATGGCCCAGGCAGCCAGCCCTGCATTGCTTCGGCGAACGCGATCAGCACCTGATCGCCAGCATGATGCCCGAGCGAGTCGTTGACCGTTTTGAATTTGTCGATATCAAGTACCAGCAGCGCCACAGCAGTCTCGCCGTTCCAGCGCGTTTTGGCGTCGTTCAAAAAACTGCGCCGATTCGGCAGGCCGGTGAGCGAATCCGTCATCGATTGCGCCTCGGCAATGCGCAGCTGCGCAACTGCGCTCGACATGCGGGATCGGTACTGACTAAAGATAAGTGCTACGCCTGGCGTGATGACAATTTGCCCGATAAACGTGGTGACGGACGCGAGCAAAATCGGGACGCCCCATTCGCGTTGCGCATACACGTGCGCGGTGACAAACAGGACGATCAGCGTGGCAAGACACAGCGCGAGCACATGGCGTCGCCGGTTCAACACCAGGTTCAAATACAGCGCAATGATCGGCACCCAGAAGGCGAGCGTTTGCATCGCAATGGCTGCATTGCGGTCGTGAAACACCAGTACGCCGAGGCCATCGACAGCGCAGCCAGTGACCGCGGCGATGATGACAAAAGCGTCTCCGAGCGGCGCGATCCAGCGCGACGCAGCAATCTTTGGATGCCAGGCCATGAGCCACAGGACGAACAGCAGCGCCGCGGCGAATCCGGCTGCGAGGACCGCCGACGCGGTGGGCGCAATGGCAACCTGCTCAATCGCAATCAGCACGCCAATGGGCAGTATCAACCGGAACACCGGCAACCGCCATCTCGATTCGTCAAAGAGCGCTTCGTTCGGGCCCGCGATTGCGGTGCCGTCACGTGTACTGCCGGATCGACGTCGATTCATCAATGGTAGCTGTGCGACACGTGCTATTTGCCCAGCGCTTGATGTTGTCCAAGCGAAGGGCGCTGCGCGTTTGGCTATTTAGTTAGAGGGCGAAGAAATCCAGTCTAGCGCAGGAATACCGCATTTGGACAAGCTCGGGACAGAACCGGATTTGTCCAGCAACAAAGCTTCGTCAAAACCCCACAGCCCCGCCATCGCGCCGACAGTCGCTGCCGGTGATGTAGCCGTTGTCGGTCTTCCAGATGATCTGCCCGGAGCCGAAATCCATGTAGCTGTCTTTGTTCTCTTTCAGCTTATGGCCGCGTGCGACGAGCGATTCACGCACGGCGCTCGGCGTCCACGGTTCAAGGTCAAGTTCGAGGCCTTTTTCGACGCGAAAGCGTGGGCCGTCGAGCGCAGCTTGCGGGTTTTCGCCGAAGTCGATCATGCGGATCGCTGTTTGCATGTGCCCTTGTGGCTGCACGTGTCCGCCCATCACGCCAAACGCACTTTGCGGCTGGCCGTCTTTGAGGATAAAGCCCGGAATGATGGTGTGGAACGGCCGTTTGCCACCGGCCACGCAGTTAGGATGCGTTGGGTCGAGCACGAATCCATTGGCGCGGTTTTGCAGCGAGATGCCATCGACCACAACGCCTGAACCGAAGCCCATGTAGTTCGATTGAATCAGCGACACCATCATGCCGCTCTCGTCGGCCGCGTTCAGATACACCGTGCCACCGCGCAGCTCGGCACTTGGTGAGAAATCCTGCGCGCGTTTCATGTCGATGAGCTTGGCGCGACGCTTCAAAAACTCACGATCCAGCATCGCAGCGGGCGACACATTCATGTATGCCGGATCGGCCACCTGCGCATGCACATCGCGGAACGCGAGCTTCATCGACTCAATCGCCAAATGCCAATAATCGGGATGATCTGGCCCGAGCGATTTCACGTCGAACTGCTCCATCATGCCCAGTGCCATAAGCGCGGCGATGCCTTGCCCGTTCGGCGGAATCTCGGCGACCTCGTAACCGCGATAGCTTGTGCGAATCGGCTCCACCCAATCGGCCACGTGCGCCGCAAGATCGATGCCGGTCATCAAACCGCCGTTCGCCTTGGCATGCGCCACAATGCGCGCCGCGAGCTGGCCGCGATAAAACGATTCGCCCTCAGACTCGGCAATCATCCGTAGCGATTCAGCCTGCGCCGGATTGCGGAACAGCTCGCCCGGCAAAGGCGCGCGGCCATGCGGCATGAAGTGCTGCGCGTAGCCGGGCTGGTTCTCAAGAATCGGCACGGCGCGTGCCCATTGGCCCGCGATGATCGGCGTCACCATGAAGCCGCGTTCGGCAGTGTCAATCGCGGGCGCGAGGAGGTCAGCAAACGGCAGCTTGCCGTAACGCTTCGACAGCGCCATCCAGCCCGCCACCGCGCCGGGCACCGAGACAGCCATCCAGCCGCGTTCGGGCATGGTCTGCATGCCCTTGAACGTGTCTGGCGACCATGCTTGCGGCGAGCGCCCCGACGAGTTGAGGCCGTGCAACGCTTTGTCTTCGGGGCTCCACACCAGCGCGAACAAATCGCTACCAAGGCCGTTGCTGCAAGGCTCCACGACGGTGAGTACGGCGGCAGTGGCGATGATCGCGTCAATCGCGTTGCCGCCCGCTTTTAGCATCGACAGCCCCGCTTGGGCTGCCAGCGGATGCGTGGTCGATTGGGTGGAGCCGATTCGCACAAGCTATCGCGGTTACGAGGTCGCCGAGATTCCGCCGAACGGGCAAGGCATCGCCGCGCTTATGGCACTGGGCATGATGG
>JANXNO010000506.1 GCA_025354075.1 Burkholderiales bacterium
ATCGGTTTTTGAGTGCTCGGATGATGCGGATGTTTGATCCGGGCTCGCCCTCAAAATAAATGACGGTGTCAACCAGATGCTCAAGCACGCGAGGCCCTGCGATGGCACCTTCCTTGGTGACATGTCCGACCAAAATAGTTGCGGTGCCGGTTCGCTTCGCCAACCTCGTTAACTCGGCAGCACATTCGCGTACTTGCACAACCGATCCAGGCGCAGACGAAAAAGACTCGCTGAACATGGTCTGGATGGAGTCAATCACGATGACTTTCGGAGACAGCAAACCGATTTGTTCGACGATGGCGTCGAGTGACGTCTCGGCCAGCATGTTGATGCCAGTCAAGTCAAGCCCCAGCCGAGTGCCGCGCGCGGCTACCTGCGCCGGCGACTCCTCGCCGGACACGTAAAGTGTGGTCATTTGACTGGATAGCGCAGCAATCGCCTGCAAGGTCAGCGTCGATTTTCCGATGCCAGGATCACCGCCGATGAGTGTGACGCCGCCGGGTACCAAGCCGCCCCCTAACGCTCGGTCGAACTCGGGGAGACCTGAAGACCAACGTAGCTCGGATCCCGGCTGCACATCGGAAAGCTTGACTATGCGAGCTGATGACGACACCGTTGATGTCGCCCGGCTTGTTGATTGACGCGCCTCTTCCAGCGTGTTCCACGTGCTGCATGCTGAGCACTGGCCCTGCCACTTGCTGGCGGTAGCGCCGCAATCCCGGCATACAAACGTGAGCTTGTTCTTGGCGATAACTTAACCTTTTAATTCAGATAATTAGCCACTTTATTTGAAGCATCACCTCATCCGGTAGACCGAAAAAATTACGCGTGCATGCGTCCAAACGCGTGATATCGTAATCCGGCAGAACGAGCGTTTGCTACATTAAACACGCTGCGCCCATCGAACACAATCGGCGTACGCATGGTTCGCGCAACTTCGTCTGGGCTGACAGCGTAAAACTCTTTCCACTCGGTCGCAACAAGCAGCACATCTGCACCCTTCAAGGCTTGCATCGCGGTTGCAGCGACTGAGAAACCCACGTTAGACGCCAATTCCGCGCGCCCAGTATGCTCCGCTTGCGGGTCGTAGGCTCGCACAGAGAATCCTGCGTCGAGCAACTTTCGCGCCATCACGATGCCGGGCGCTTCGCGTACGTCGTCGGTGTCCGGTTTGAATGCCATGCCCCACAACGCGATGATCGTATCAGCGGGTTTGCGCCCTTCCGCGTTTAACAGCGCGAGCAACCGATCAGCCATCAGCTCCCGCTGCCGAACATTGATTTCCGCTGCCGCGTCCGCGATGCGCATGAGCGAGCCCACCGCTTCTCCTTGCTTCACCAAGGACGTCACGTCTTTCGGGAAGCATGAACCGCCAAAGCCACAGCCTGAATTCAGGAATTTTTTGCCAACGCGGTCATCAAGCGACATTGCCTCGCGCACAGAATCAATACAGGCGCCAGTGGCATCAGCCAGATTCGCCAGCTCGTTCATGAACGAAATTCGAACTGCCAACATCGCGTTCGCTGCATATTTGGCTAGTTCTGCAGATTCAACAGACATCACCAGCGTGCGATCCGCGCTGAGTTTCAGCGGTGCGTAAACCTCGCGCAACTGCGCCTCAGCATGGGCATCGCCCACACCGAACACCGTGCGTTGTGGTTCCATGAAATCCTTCAACGCATGGCCTTCAGCCAGAAACTCCGGATTGGACGCCACACGGAATGAAACTGTGCGATCGACTTTTTCCGCAGCGCTCTTGAGCCGTGCTGCGAGTTTTTTCCCGGTGCCGACCGGCACGGTTGACTTAGTCACAATCAAACTATTGTTCGGCGCGTGCGCAGCGATGGTGTCGGCGGCGGCCAACAGATACGAGAGGTCGCTTGACCCGTCATCCAGCGGTGGGGTGCCCACGGCCAGAAATTGCACTTCACCGTGTCGCGCAGCGTCAGCCGGATCACTCGTGAAACGCAGACGGCCTTTCGCCAGCTCTTCCGTCAGCAAATCATCCATGCCCGGTTCGTAAAACGGGGTTTTGCCTTTTGCCAACGCGTCAAGCCGATGGACGAGCAGCTCGGCACACACCACATCATGTCCAAGATTCGCCAGGCAGCTCGCCTGAACCAAACCTACGTACCCCGCGCCGTAAACAGATATTTTCATTGTGTTCGTGTGTTGATTGACTATTGTCCGAGGGGGGTTGCGCGGAAGCTTTCCCACTCATTGCAACCCGGACATTTCCAGTAATACCGTGGTGCCCTGAAGCCGCAATGACCGCAGTGAAACCCAGGCGTCTTTTCGGTGGCGTTACGCAGCAGCTGCGCAACTTCGTTCATAGTTTGTGCCGCTTTGACTTCGTACTTGTCGCTCTCAAGCTCCAGCAGGCGAGCTACTTCGCGGGCCGATGGTTGACTTCGCAGCGCCCGGGTCAGGCGGGTCAGCGCCACGTCCCTGCTCTCCAGTTTAATGGACGCGTCGACCAAACGCGAAAGGCCAAGCGTGGTCGATATTTCAGTCTGTGCGGAGGCTAATTGCGCCACTGCTTCCCGAGGCGTCCCCAGCCGCTCATACAGGGTGACAATGTCATCACTGATGAGCACCAAAAGCCCCGGACTGGTTCGCTTAAGCTCCTGCAACGCTTGAAGCGCAACGGGCCTATCGTCCGCCTTAAAGGCCGCTTTGAACGCGATCAAGGCAACCCGGGCGCTGTTGCGGTTTGATTCAACCGCATCGGCCAGATGCCTTTGAACATTGGCAGTGTCGCCTGCGGCGAGCGCCAGTTCCGCGAGTTCGCAGTGATACTGCGCGATGAATCGACCTTGCGGCTCTCCACTCAGTTTTTGGATTCGCTCACGTGCGGCGATGGCTTTAGGCCATGCTTTTTCTTGTTCAAGTACGGACGCAAGTTTGGTAACGGCTTCTGCCTCATAGGCAGAGCCCGCGAGTTGTTCGTAGACCGTTTCAGCCCTGTCAAACAAGCCCGCCGCGTGAAAGTCCTGAGCCAACTCGAATTGCGCCAGCTCGCGCTTTTCTTTAGGCAAATCATGGCGATCAACCAGTGATTGGTGAATGCTGGTCGCCTCCCCTACCCTGCCCTGACGTCGAAACAGGCTGCCGAGGGCAAGCTGCAAATCCAGTGCGTGCGGATCGCGACGTGACACGTCAACAAAGCTCTCAACGGCCTTGTCGTGCTGTTCACGAAGTAAAAAATTCAGACCACGAAAATACGCGGACGGCAACGCTCTGGCGTCGCGCAAGACATAACGAATGTCAACGCGGGCGGCGAACCAGCCGAGTGCAAAACACCCCAACGGTATCAGTAGCCACCAAGCTTCAAATTCCACAAAAAACCTTTGTCACAAAAGGTGCGCTACGATTGATGCTTAAGCATTCGGCTTCGTACCTAAATACGCATCCATACCCAACTGGTCTACGCGTTCGCGTAACTCTTTGCCTGCTTTGAAGTGCGGCACATGTTTGGCTGGGACGACGACCTGGTCGCCGGATTTTGGGTTGCGGCCTACTCGGGGAGGGCGGTACGACAGCGCGAAACTGCCGAAACCGCGGACCTCTACCCGGGAGCCCTCTGCGAGAGCGTCCCCGATCGCGTCAAGCATCAGTCGGACCGCCAGTTCAGTGTCGCGGGCCATCAAATGAGGAAAACGTTCCGTGAGTCTTGCCACAAGGCTTGAACGCGTCATTGCTACCCCTCATTTTTGGCCGCGATTTTTCTAGGATCGCGACCGCCGAACTAACTATTTTTTCTGATGCTAACGTGACGAACGCAAACTACTCAGACTTG
>JANXNO010000544.1 GCA_025354075.1 Burkholderiales bacterium
CGGGATTCCACAACGTGATGGCACCGCTTGCGTCCGCCGCGACGACAGCGTCACCCACAGCGGCCACAAGTTGCTGGAAGTCAACGTTCGATTGCACGGCGTTGATCTACTTTCTATGATCGAAGCTAGACCGCTGCCGCGGCGTGGAACGACGCGATTTGCGCTGCGTTGTAGCCGAGACCCGCCAGCACCTCATCGGTGTGCTCACCGAGGAGCGGTGACGCGGTGATCACGGGCTTGGTGTCCGAGAACTTGATCGGGCTGCCCACGGTCCAGTAACTACCACGCACTTTGTGCGGTACTTCGACGATGGAACCGCTGGCCCGCAGTGACGTGTCATGCAGCAGTTCTTTCATTGAAAGCACCGGCGCGCAAGGGATGTCGAACTTGCGGAAGATATCGACCGCTTCAAACTTCGTCTTATCTGCAATGAACGCTTCGATCGTGGCGAAGATGTCCATGATGTGCGGCTGACGGCCACGCGGCGTGTTGTACGCCGGGTCGTCTTTCCATTCCGGCTTGCCCAACGCGTCGCAAATGGGCACCCACGCATGGCCCTGCACGGTGAAGTAAATGTAGGCGTTGGGATCGGTCTCCCAGCCCCTGCACTTAAGGATCCAGCCCGGTTGGCCTCCGCCACCGGCATTCGCTCCGCGCGGCACCACACCGTCCTTAAAGGCGTCTGTCTCGTGCGGGTACTGTGGATACTCTTCCAGATGGCCCACGCTGTCGAGGCGAAGCTGGTCACGCATCTTCACGCGGCACAGGTTGAGCACCGCGTCTTGCATGGCGACGGCGACCTTCTGGCCCTTGCCGGTCTTTTGACGCCCGATGTAGGCGGTCAGAATGCCAATGGCGAGATGCATACCGGTGTTGCTGTCGCCCAGCGCGGCGGAAGAGATGGTGGGGCCCGAGTTTTCGCCCTTCCAGTAGCCCGTCGTCGATGCGGCACCGCCGGCACACTGCGCTACGTTTTCGTAGACCTTCAGGTCTTCGTAGTGATGACCGTCGCTAAAGCCTTTTACCGACGCGAGGATCATGGCGGGGTTGAGGCTCTGAATGTGTTCCCATGTGAAACCCATGCGATCCAGCGCGCCGGGGCCGAAGTTTTCGACCATGACGTCGGACTCCTTGATCATCTGCTCAAGGATGGCTTTGCCTTCGGGCTTTTTCGTATCCAGCGTCAGCGACCGCTTGTTGCTGTTGAGCATCGTGAAGTAGAGCGCGTCAGCATCGGGCCTGTCGCGCAGCTGACTGCGTGTGACGTCGCCCGATCCGGGCCGCTCGACCTTGATCACGTCCGCGCCGAACCACGCCAGCATTTGCGTACAGGCGGGGCCCGCTTGCACGTGCGTGAAGTCGATGATCTTGATACCGTCGAGGGGCTTGTTGCTCATTTGATCTCTCCTAAATATCCGGGAATTATTTTTGTCTGGCGGTCGGGTTAAGGCTGGTGATGCGTCCGCTCTCGGTACCCGCCGTCTCATCGATGATGGCGTTGATCAGCGTGGGCACGCCGGACTTAACGGCCTCGATCATGGCGGCGCGAAGTTCAGCAGGCGTTACGGCCTGCACGCCAACACCGCCAAACGCCCGCATCATCATGTCGTAGCGTGCGTCCTTGACGAATACGGTTGGTGCGACGTCGGCAGTACCCGACGGATTTACGTCCGTCCCGCGATAAACCCCGTTGTTGTTCATCACCACCACACAGACCGGCAGGTTGTAGCGGCAGATGGTTTCCACCTCCATGCCGCTGAAGCCAAACGCACTGTCGCCTTCGACGGCAAACACCTGCTTACCGGTTACTACCGCTGCCGCGACCGAGTAGCCCATGCCGATGCCCATGATGCCCCAGGTGCCTACGTCCAGACGTTTACGCGGCAGGTACATATCAACAATCGACCGCGTGAAATCCAGCGTGTTAGCCCCTTCGTTGACGAGGATTGCCTCTGGGTTGTCCTTGATGATGTCGCGCACAACAGCCAGAGCGCTGTGGAAGTTCATCGGCGTTGGATCTTTGGCCAGCGTCTCCGCCATCTTCGCCACGTTTTTGTTGCGACGCTCGGAAATACCATTCGTCCATTCGACTGGCGGTTTGGCCCAGTTGGCACCGATGCCAGCGACCAGGGCCGAGACGCAGGAACCGATATCTCCCACCAGCGGCGCGTCGGTCGCTACGTTGCTGTCGGCCTCCTGCGGCGAAATATCGATCTGAATGAACTTCTGGCCACCCCAGGCTTTGTGATCTTTGCCCCCCCAGGTCTTGCCCTTGCCCTGCGAGAGCAGCCAGTTCAGGCGCGCGCCGATCAGCACCACCACGTCGGCTTCGGGCAGCACATAGGAACGTGCGGCCGCCGCAGACTGCTCGTGCGTGTCGGGCAAGAGACCCTTGGCCATCGACATGGGCAGATACGGAATGCCAGTCTTTTCGACCAGCGTGCGGATGTCGGCATCAGCCTGCGCGTAAGCGGCACCTTTGCCCAGCAGGATTAGCGGGCGCTTGGCGCCGTTGAGCAACTCGAGTGCTCGCTGGACAGCGTCCGGGGCCGGAATCTGGCGCGGAGCCGGATCGACGACTTTGATCAGTGAATTCCTGCCGGCTTCGGCATCCATGGTCTGCGCGAACAGCTTGGCTGGCAGATCGA
>JANXNO010000561.1 GCA_025354075.1 Burkholderiales bacterium
GCCTCGGGCACCGTAGCCACCTGAGCGCAACCGGCGGCAAAGAGCAGCATGGCGCAAGCGCAGAGGCGGGTCGATACTGACCCCGAAAACAAAATCTTCATCCGCTGGTGCCCCTGATTTTTACTGATATTCCACGCTATCTATACGTGCGTGGCCGGTCAGTTGGTTTTACCCGCATTGGCGTAAATTTCAAGCAGGGGAACCATTTCCGCGACGACCGTAGCGCTACCGGCAATGACCTGATCAGTGCGTAAGTAATCGTTACCGCCGTTGAAGTCGCACACACGGCCACCCGCCTCAGTCACCAGCAATGCGCCCGCAGCGACGTCCCACGCCGCAAGACTCATCACAAAAAATCCGTCGAAGGCACCGGCGGCGACCTGCGCCAGATCGAGCGCGGCCGCACCGGTGCGACGCACACTACCTGCGCGCTGAGCAATTGCTTGCCACGCCGGAAACACCGCAGCAAAGGCGGCGCTGCTGCCGCTCGGCAAAACGGTTGCCACCAATGCGCTATTGAGCGACGCGCAACCGGAAACCGCCAGTCGCACCGGCTCGCCGTCCCGCTGCTGGTGCCACGCACCGCGTCCGCGCTCCGCATAAAACAGCTCGCCGGTTAACGGGTTGCCAATCACTCCGCACTGCACGACGCCTTCGACCTCAATGGCGATTGATGTAGCAATATAGGGAAAGCCATGCACAAAGTTGTACGTACCATCGAGCGGATCCACAATCCAGCGCACCGGGGTTCTCGATGCCACACCGAGCACGCGCTCGCCGCCTTCCTCGCCCAGCAACACGTCGCCCGGAAAGACGCGAGCAATCGCCTCGGCGATCTGGGTTTCAATGGCGCGATCTGTCTCGGTTGCAAAGTCGTTCGCCGATTTCTCGTGCAGCACATGCGAGCGCTGCGCAAATGCGCTTGCAATTTCGGAACTGGTTTGCCGAATCAAAGTCAGTGCCAGTTGCAGCCGTGGATTCATGCAGCGACAATAGCGCAAAACCTCATTAAGGAGCATTTGAGTGGCGGAGATTTCGATCAAGCGCGCGCATCACAGCACTACGGCCGAAGCGCGAAAAATGGCGGACAAGGTGGCGGTGAAACTTGAAAAAGACTACCAGCTCAAATCGACCTGGGCCGGTGAAGTGATGAACTTCACGCGAAGCGGCGTCCACGGCACGCTAGCAATCACCGCAAAAGAATTGCACATCCACATCAAACTGGGCCTGTTGGCAGGTGCATTCAAGGGCCCCATTCAGGACGCCGTCGAGAAAAATCTGGATTCGTTGATCAAACCCGCCAAGGCCGAAGTAAGCAAGGAGGCCGCCAACCCTGTGGTGAAAAAGAGCGTTAAAAAATAGCCCATTTCGGCATCATCTTTTTCGATTTATGGCATTTTGCATAGGCATAGAGCGTAAAAATGGCAATAGTCGACTATTACCATTTTTGCACTGGAATCCGTTATTTAATAAGGGTTTCCTGGAAAAGCCAATGGGTAGCTCACCGCCGAATGTGCGTCGCAGGTGCTGCGATTTCTTTAGGCCATGCGAACCCAACCACTCTCGCGCCTGCGAGTCTCAAACTACCCGGGGAAACTAGTTCCGCATGCCAGATTCACGTGCCCGCGAATATCTGATGCTGAATTGAACTGAGCTGCTGCTGGCAGCGTCAATCCACCCAGTAACGACACATCGGGCACACCCTGCAACAGCCGCAGCAAAATCACGCCGTCAATAGTGGCAACAGGCGCAGGTGGCGTGCGCCCCAATACGTCGAATCGTCCCGGATTTGCCAGGAACGTTTCAACAGTCAACGCATCCGGGCGCGCTGCGGTCAGCGTTACGCCTTGTACCAGTGCGCTGCCCCTGAGTCCAAGCATGTAGCGCAATAGCAGCAGCCCGTCGATGGCTGCGTCTGGTCCCGAAAGGGCACCCATCACGTTCAAACTACAGGCGGCGATCATCCCCGCGCCGCCTGGATCGCTAATTGAGCCGTTGGCCGTCATATCGTCATCGCCAGGGCCACCATCCGTGACGGAGAACGTCAACGCGTTACCGACGACAGTTGTGGGCACGGTGTACCAATGCGGCGTCGTGTTACCGGGTGCAGGGCCAAACTTCCAGTAAGCAGTGCCGTCGGGCAGCGGTTGCGGATAGGTCACATTGAGGGTGATGGCCGAGCCGTTGGGTACCCCGGCGATTTGATAATCCACCAAGCCGTGAGGAAAGATCACGCCATTGGGCGGCGGCACACTCGGACTCAGCGCGGCCCCCACCAGCGCAACAGATTGGGTCTGTGCAAGAGTGCAGGTGGCACACGAGAGCACTGCCAGCACGACATTTCCGGTGCCCGTTGACGTCGCCAACGCAACGCCCGTGACGCCGGAAGCGGCGGCACCTGTGGCATTCGGTGTGACCGTGAAATCTGCTGGCGCTCCTGTCGGTCGAAGGGTGTAACCGCTGGCATTTCGGGCGTTAAGCGAACAGCCATACGTCACGCCGTTAGTGAGCGTGGCGCCAGAAACAGGCGATCCCATCGCGTAATACCCAAATCCGTTCAATGTTGAATTGCAAAGTAACTGGTACTGGGCAATAGCACTGGTACCGCCGTAATTTGGCGGATCGAAGGTAACGCTAACACTGCGATCTCCTGCAGTAATAGTCTTAATGACGGGGGCGCCGGGCCGAGTGGCAGGATCTACCGGCGTCACCACGCGGGCAACTGACGGTCCTGTTCCAGCGCTATTAACGGCGGCCGCAGAGCAGAAATAAGCCCTGTCGTTGACCAGCCCCGCGATGACAGGATTCAAACTGGACGTGAAATTAGTGACAGGGGTGGTGAGTGGTGAATAAGGACGACATCCGACTTGATAACCAGTAACAGGGCTACCACCATTGTTGGCAGGCGGTGTGATGAACAAGCTGACCTGCCCAATTCCAGCGACCGCACTGAGTCCGGGCTGTCGCGCAAGCGCCGCATCATCCGGTGTCGACAGCACCGTGACAGAAGGACCAGTACCACTAGCATTGTTCGCTGACACTGAACACCGATAGAGAAGACCATTGACTAGTCCATTTATCGTCGTCGGCGACCCAGAAACGGTCATCAACGAAATAGCGGGTGACGGCACAAACGCATCAATAGTCTGTAGTCCGCAGCCGACGCTGTAATCCGTAATCGCTTCGCCACCATCGCTGGTAGGAGGCATGAAATTCAAGGTCAGCTGCCCATTCCCCGCAGCCGCCGTAACGGCTAAAGGGGCAGTGGGCAGATTCGCTAGGCCATCAACAGTAGCGCCGCCGCGAACCAACCGCACCACGTTGCTAAATGCTTTCCCCGAAGGTTGCGAGTTGCCATAGTTGAACTCCACCGCCCAAGCCTGCGCCGGCAGCGCTAGCACGGTTGTGCTTGACCAAACGGCGGCAACGTTGGTGTTTGGAAATACGATATCGTTAATTGACGGGGACGCACATGAAGCGTCGATCAAGCTCTCAAGCTCTTGCTTGTTCGGTAAGCGCCAATCCGTGTAACTCGCAAAGGTACTGGCTTTCGCAAGATTTAACGCGTTAGTCCAGCTGGTTCTGGTGGGAAAGCCGCCGCAGCTCGTGCCAGAAAGCCCTTCGCTGCATTGCTTCCACATCAAACCGGTGGGTAAGTGCGTAACCGTGCCATCAACGTTAATACTGAAATCGCTGGTTGGCGTGGCAGTCGCGCCAACGTTTGGCGGACAGGTAACAGCCAGCGCGGTACCGCTCGCAAGCGAAATCAGGACACTCAACGTCGCAACTATGCGACGTACTCCCTTGCGAGAATGGTTTGGGCGTGGCGAGGATTTGAGGGCGATCATTGTGAGTGAGCTGTTTGGGGACACACGGAAAAGCAATGTGCCGATCATGTAGCGCCGCAAAGCAAAACGCATGTTGGCAGAAACGGGGGGGGCGACGTCGATCGCCGTGACTCACGGCCCACCACGTACCAAACGTACTGGGCGTTCGCGACCCGCTTTGCCGTCTGACGACGCATTGCCGTCCGCAAAATTAACGGCCCATGCCGCGCCTGAATAGGTTGCATCGGTCGATCTAGTCCAATATCCATAACCCACGGTGACTGTATTCGGGAAAAAGCTGCTGTCAATGGCTGGATTCGCGTTTCCGGCATTAACAATCGACAGCAGTTCGCGATAAGTTGGCAAGCGCCAATCACTGGCAGCGCACAGTCCAACCGCATTTACGTCTGCGACATACTTTTCAGTGTCGCATTCGTAGGGCGCTGCCGGAGACTGGCTGCCGCAGGTGTTGCCCACGAGGACGTTCGGCGTAGCGCCTGGGTCACCGCCATTTGTTCCCGAATCGGTCGAATACCAAAGGCAAGTATGCGCGCTGCTACGCAAACCGACATCGCTCTTGATCTCCCAGATGAGGCCTGTGACGTTATCCTTGGTACACGCCCAATCTAGCGCGCCCGAACCCAAAGCCGCAGCAGCTTCAAGCGTGCTTCCGTCGTTGCTTATTTTCGAGTAATCGAAACCACGGTCGCCGCCGCCGATCTTGGTGAGTCGACCCAATCGTCGCGCAGCATCGCGTCCATATCGAGCGTCCTGCCTCGCATTTACGCCCGCATCGCCACCCACCGAATAACTGCAAGCGACGGCAGAATTGGCTTGGTCGTGGCACAGCGACTGACCGGTGTCGTTTATTCCCGCAGCACATGCGACGGATTGAAAAGCGAGCAATACTGCGACTGATACTGTGCGAAGAAACAAAGTCATAAAAGAAACCACAGAAAAAATGAGTGATACCGCCTTCTCAACACGTGACAAAACCGGTCGTCGAACAATCCGCGTAACAACGGTCGCTATACGCTGCCCGTTGCATCCCCAGCAAGCAACGAACGACTCCAGCCAACTCACGATTTGCCAAGCAGCAGCCAAAGCTTTGCGCTGCGCAAAATCGCTGATGAGGCTAGCACGAGCGTACTAGACGCACAACAACGAAGAGTGCACGCCACAAAATCAGCGTTGATTCAGATTTGTCTCACAACAACGAACCTCGCCGCCAGCTTGCCTGTAGCCGCAGGCAAAGCAAGGCACTACGCCACCAGCGTAAACGTCTCCGCCCGAGCTCGCTGCCAGTAGTACGCGAAGACTTTGTGGCTCGATGAGTCGCTGAGCAGTTCGCCTGGTTTCAGGAATTTGTACAGCGTGGCGAGGGAGGTGACCTCGGTCGAACTGATGCGGCGGATGATGTGCTCCGGGCGCAGGCGGTTGGGGTGGATGAGTCCTGCCGCCTCGATCAGTTCGGATAGCGCGTACAGCGTGCTTTTATGAAATTCGAACACGCGATCGGCCTTGGTCGGCACCACGAGCGCGCGCTGGCGCAGTGCATCCTGCGTGGTCACCCCCGTCGGGCAGGTGCCGGTGTGGCAGCTCTGCGCCTGAATGCAGCCGAGCGCAAACATGAACCCGCGCGCGGAATTACACCAGTCGGCACCCATCGCCATCGTGGTGGCCATGTCGAAGGCGGACACAATCTTGCCACTCGCTCCGACCTTCACACGGTCGCGCACACCAATGCCCACCAGCGTGTTGTGCACCAGCAGCAGCGCTTCGCGCATTGGCACGCCGACGTGGTCGGTGAACTCCACCGGTGCGGCACCGGTGCCGCCTTCGGAGCCGTCAACGACGATGAAGTCGGGCGTGATGCCGGTCTTGACCATCGCTTTGGCGAGCGCGAAAAATTCCCACGGATGGCCAATAGCGAGCTTCATACCGGCTGGTTTTCCGCCCGAGAGCTCACGCATTTTTGCGATGAATTCGAGCATCTCGATGGGCGTCGAAAATACGCTGTGTTTGGCCGGTGAAACGCAGTCCACGCCAACCGCCACCCCGCGGGCTTCAGCGATCTCTGGCGTGACCTTCGGACCGGGCAACACGCCGCCGTGGCCGGGCTTTGCGCCCTGCGAAAGCTTTAGTTCCACCATCTTGACCTGCGGATCCTGCGCCTGTTCGGCGAAGCGCACGGGGTCAAATTTTCCGTCGGCGGTGCGACAGCCAAAATAGCCGCTGCCGAGCTCCCAGATCAGGTCGCCACCGTGTTCGCGGTGATAGCGCGAGATCGAGCCTTCACCCGTATCGTGCGCAAAATTACCGTTTTTTGCACCGAGGTTCAAGGCGCGAATGGCGTTGGCGGAAAGCGCGCCAAAACTCATCGCAGAAATATTGAATACTGACGCTGAATACGGATGCGCCGTCTGCTCACCGATCGTTAGCCGGAAATCCGCCGACTCCACCGTGCTGGGCGCAATGGAGTGATTCATCCATTCGTAGGCGGGCGCGTACACATCGAGCTGGGTGCCGAACGGTCGCTTGTCGGAATCGCGTTTCGCACGCTGATATACGAGCGAGCGCGCCGCCCGGGAAAACGGCGCGGCCTCATGATCGCTCTCGATGAAATACTGCCTGATCTCGGGGCGGATGTATTCGAAGAAAAAACGGAAGTGCGCAAGGATCGGATAATTGCGCCGGATCGCCTGTTTGGTCTGCGTAACGTCAATCAGCCCGACCAGCGACAGGAACCCTGTAATCGCAATCAGCGGCCAGGTGATGAGCTGCGAGAGCACCGTGAACTCAAGCGCAACACTGGCGAGAAAGGCGATGACGGCGGCGGCGAAGGTGTAATAGCGAGAAGGCATGTTGACTCTTTTTATCGAACGTCGTTTGCGACTGCTACCTGCGGGGACGGCCAGGGCCGCTCTCGCAAAAACTTCTTACAGCGCGATTCGTTCGAACTCTACCTTTGAAGGCACGTCGGGCGCAACCCACATGTCGCGTGCATTGCAGTCGATGATGACGCCAAACACGCTCTCTACCTGCAATTCAAGCGGCAAACTCGGGTCAGGCGAGCGACAGATCGCGCCAAACTTTGCGTCCGCCGCAGCAACGCCAGCGCCGGATTCGTCGCGCAGCAGCGCCTGCAAGTGCGAGTCGTCGATGTAATCTGGCCAGCTGCCGATGTGATGATTGGCACAGTCGAGGCGCGGCTCCGTGGTCAGCATTTGCGTGAGCGGTGCCTGAAATGGGGCAAGGGTTGCATCGCAAAAATGATTCGTATGCGCAACCACGCCGTGATCGGCATATACCGGCGCGGCACCGCTCGGACTGTATTCCAGCGAGCACACGTGACCGCTGGCGTCACCCAAGATGGCGTTGGACGACGACGCAAATGCCAGCGATCGCGCGAGGCTGACCACAGTTCTTACATCTGCGCAATCCAGCGCCATGCGCTGAAAAATGTGCACGGGAATGCCGATGGTTTGGCGATCATTGGTCGCGCGCAGGATGTTGAGACCCACAGCAACACCGGCTTCGTTCACGCCGATTTTCGCGAGAATGCCCGCCTCGGTGAGCGTGAGATACGACGGCCACGGCTCGTCGCGATGCACACGTAACGCCAACACGTTGTGCCGCTGGTAGCCGACCCAGTCCCAATTCTGGGCCACGCGGGTGTGACCATCGGCGCAGCGTTTGCCAGTAACGGCAACACTCGTGCATTCACCGATATCAAACAGGCCGAGCGCTTCGTTTTTACCTCGCGCCTCGTCGCTGTTGACCGTTTCCATCCCAAGAAATGACGGCGGCAAAATCTCGGTCCGACAGTTAAGCGCCAGGATTTCGTTAACGCTGAATCCGCTTCCGAGCGCGATACCTTCCATCTCTTCCATGATGCCGCCGCCACAGCCCGCCACGATGTCGTGAAACTCTGCCGCGCGCCGTTGCGCCTCAAGCCAGTCGATGCCACAGGCCGCGAACAACGTTGCATAGCAGCGCACCGAGCTTGCGACCTGGCGACGCGCCAACTGGCCCATCATCTTGCCGCGCATGAAGGCGGTGCCGGTGAGATCAAGTACTGGAAACATTCGATGCTTGTTGTGATTGCGGGGATTGGGACGATTAACAAAAGCTACGCCGTACACTAGCTTAGATGAAAACCATTCTTGTCACCGGGGCGACGCGCGGCATAGGCCACGCGACGGCGAAACGTTTGCTCGCACGCGGCCATCACGTCATCGCGTTGGGGCGAAATTTCTCTGATTTTGATATCGATAAATCGCCAATGAGCGGACGGTGCGAACGCATCGCGTTCGATTTGCGCAGCGTCGATGACATAAGCATGATGTGCGCGTTATTGCCGCCGATTGATGTGCTGGTCAACAACGCGGCGATGTTGACTGCGCAGCCGTTCGAGCGCTACACACCGAAGGATCGCCGTGACGTGATCGCGACCAACATTGAAGCACCTGCGGAGTTGATTCGTTGCATAGTGCCTAAGATGATTTCTGCGGGAGCGGTGGATGCGATCAAGGGGCGCGTGATCAACATTGCGTCGGTCGCGGGTTTCGGCGGTCATCCCGATGTCTGGTACGGAGCGAGCAAAGGCGCGATTTTGAACATGACCAAAAGCCTCGCCAAACTATATGGCCCGCAAGGAATCATGATTAACGCCGTCGCACCGGGGCCGACCAAAACCAGAATGTTCGATCAATTGCCGCAGTCACGCATTGATGAATTCAATCGCCTCGTATTCGCCGGGCGATTCGCCGAGCCGGACGAGATGGCGAAAGTCATCGAATGGCTCGCGCTGGATTCGCCAGAGTACGTTAATGGGTCGTGCGTGGATGCGGCTAGTGGCGGGTATTTGCGCTGATGCGGCTGTTCGAACTATAGGAGCAGCTTGCCGCGACCCGCGTTAGTTGGCCGTCAGGTCGCGGCAAGCCGCTCCTATACGAACCGCATCACTGTCCGCCGCCATCGTTGATCGCGATTATGCCGCGCTCTGCTCCATTGCATCCAGCAGCACCTCCGGCGGTTGTGCGCCAGACAGTGCAACCTTTTGATTAAAGATGAAGAACGGCACGCCGGTGACGCCTTGCTGACGCACGTTCACGTCGAGCGCTGCGATCTGATCGAGCGTCGCACGCTCTGACAACACGGCGCGGGTTGCGTCGGCGTCGAGCCCGCATTGCGCCGCGATGGCGACCAACACATCCACGTCGCCAATGAATTCACCATCCACAAAATACGCCTTGAACAAACGCTCGGCCACGGCATCCGCATGGACACCGTCCTGCGCTGTTTGCGCATACGCAATCAGGGCATGCGCGGCGAGCGTGTTCGGTTGCTTCAGGATGCCATCGAAATTCAGTTCGAGTCCGGCGTCGCGTCCAGCCGCTGAAACGCGCGCATAAATTTCTTTCGCACGCTGCGGCCCGCCAAATTTTTTTTCGAGATAGCCCTTACGATCCGTGCCTTCAAGCGGCAGATCGGGATTCAATTGAAACGGATGCCACCGCACATTCACCACTGCGTCAGGATGCTTGGTCTGCCACTGCGAAATCGCCTGTTCAACATGTCGTTTGCCGATGTAGCACCACGGGCACACCACGTCGGAGACGATGTCGATATTCAGGGGCGCGGCGGTTGCGGTCATGATGTAGGGCCTTCAATTGCGGGTGGCTGTAAAGGTTGCGGCGAAAGAAACTTTGTCAACCGCCGCCAGACAATTTCCATCGGGCCGTGCGCATGGCCACTCGCGAGCCACGCGCGGATGAAGGCACAGAGCAGCAGGTACGTCGTCAGGGCGATCAGCGAATAGACGCCACGCCCGAGTTCGCCATGGAAGCCAACCAGGCTCTTGTTAAACAACACAGCGAACACGAGGGATTGACCGATGAATTGCGTCAGCGGAGCGCGGCCGGTCGCGACCACAAGGCGTGCCAGCGTGCCTTCGGCAAACCGACTGCGGCCCCAGCATGCCGCCACCGTCAGCCAGAACCAAAGACCGCCGAGGCTCGCTGGCAACAGCGCGATGGTCATCAGGCCATAGCCAAAATCCTCGTTGGTGAGCGCGTTCCAGCCGCCGTATCTCGCCGCGATCAGCTCGGTCGCACTGCCCGTTACGAAGAGCAATGCACCGATGATCACGATGCCGGGTCGTGCCAACGGTGCCGTGAAAAATCGTTGCAACGCGCCCGAACGCGCCGCCCATATGCCGAGCAGCGCATGAGCCCAAAAGTCGGAAACGAGAATCTGCACCAAGCCTCGCTCAAGATATTCGCGGGGACGCGCCGCTTGCGCCACCGCAAGACTGACGGCTGCAAACGAGGCACTAGACTCAACGGCAGGGTAGGGTTCTAGTTGCGTCGCGATCATGGCCACGCCAATGCTCAGGTAAAGCGCAAAAGTCAGCGTGTAAATCACGACCGCCACGCCGAGGCTTACGCGGTTATCAAACTTGAGCAGGCCCACAATCAGCAAACCCACCACCGCGTACGTCGACAACACGTCCCCCGGCCACAGCAGCACGCCGTGCATCATGCCAATAGCAAGCAGCGCCCAAAGCCGTGCGCGCAAATGCTGGGGACGACGAACGGATTCCGGTAGGCGCAACCATTGCAAGGCAAGTCCCGCGCCGAACAAAAACGACAGCACCGGGTACGAGCGATGCGTGAACAGCATCGCGTTCACGGCTTCGGCCACAACGTCTGCGGTTGAGCGCGCCATGTCCAATGCGTACAGCGATGTCCAGGTCGCTGCAAACGCATGAATATTGACCAAAGCCACGCCCAGCATAGCGATGCCACGCGCGAAGTCAATCGCGATCAGGCGATTTGAGGCGGCGGATTCGGGCATCAGCTTTTACTTGCAAGCCTTATTTTT
>JANXNO010000565.1 GCA_025354075.1 Burkholderiales bacterium
GCCCGAGCTCGGTGGTTTCGAGCAAATTACCGCCCCGGTCGTAGCGGTGTTGGCGGTGGATGTGGGTGCTGATGGGGGTGGGGACACCTTCGCCCTTCATCGCAGCATCGGGTCGCGCGCTCGCTCGTGCGCGCTGCTCAATGAGCCGTCCGACGGCGTCAAGCTGGTAGTGACTGGTCAGCAGTCCTTGCGTGCGCTCGGTCTCGCGGTGTAGTCCGTCGCGCTCGATATCCGAGATGAGTTGACCGTCAACGTTGATCTGGTGCAGGTGACCGGAGCCGTAGTACAGGCTGTGGACCGTTTCACCTCCGGGGAGCGTGGTCTGCACGCGGTTGCCGAGCGCGTCGTATTGGTGCGTGAGGGTGCGCGCTTGTCCGTCTCGCGGGTCGAGGCTGGTCTCGGTGGCCAGGCGGCCCAGTGCGTCGTAGGCGAGCGTGACGCGGCTGCCGCCGTCGTTGATGGCCTCAGTCAGGCGGCCTGCGTCATCGTAGCCGTAGCGGGTGATCCGGGTTTGGCTTTGCGTGGCGAGTGGGGATGCGGGTGCGGGAACGGTGGGCGTATTCGCGTTGATCGAAATCGGCAACAGGCGACCGATCTGGCCAGCGACGATCTTCTGTAGCAGTCGGCCTTGAATGTCCCTCAGGTAGCGGGTGCGGATGTGCGCGGCATTCGTGGCGTCGCCGGACGGGTTTGCGGTCGTTCCGGCATCGCCCCACGGGTCGTCGACCGTGGGCGCAGTGCGCGCGGCAGCGCGGCTTTGCGACAGGGGTAAGGATGAGTCTGCTGTGTGAGGTGCGTTGTTGGCTTGTGCACGGTTGTCTGCTTCCCCGCTGCGACCCATTTCCCATTTCTCGCTCGGGGCGAGGCTGGCCTCGGGCTTGTCGTAGCGGTAATGCGTGCGGGTGGCGTCGAAGTCCGATTCTCGCGTGAGGCGATCAAGCGCGTCGTAGTCAAAGCGGTACGTTTGGCCGATTTCGTTGATGAGCTCAGTGAGCCGTCGCGCGCTGTCGTAGCGGTATTCAAGGCGGTGGCCGAGTGCGTTGATGCGACTACTGGGCAGGCCGTCAAAGTCGAGCCGGTAGGTGGTGACAGCACCCAGTGCGTCGGTGTAGCCGGTAAGTCGTCCGAGGGTGTCGTAGCTGAAGCTTTCTTGTCCGCCGTCAGGTTGACGCACCGAGGTGAGCCGCGCCATGCGGTCGTGCTCGTATTCGGTGGTGTGACCGAGCGCGTCGTGGACGGCGTGCAGCGGGGACTGCGCCAGCTCGCCCTGATAGCGATAGCGGGTGGTCTCGTCGGAGCAGTCGGTGTAGGCGGTTACTTGACCGGCGTCGTTGTAGGCGATGACTTTGCGTTTGCCGAGCGCGTCGGTGATGCGGGTGACTTGGCCGTGAGAGTCGATCTGGTAGCGGGTGATGGCGCCGGTGGCGTCCTCGGCGGCAATCAGGTTGCCGCGGGCGTCATAGCCGTAGCGGGTGACCGCACCTGCGGCGTCGGTGACGGCAATCGGGCGTTTTAAGCTGGGGTGGTAGTCGATCCGCTGCGTGGCCCCGTCAGCTGCGGTGATGGCCGTAGGCTGGCCGTCACCGTTGAGGGTGATGCGCGTGTAGGCACCGGTGGCGTCGGTCATGCCAACCAAAAGGCCTTGCGGATCGAGGTGGCGGATGCTTAAACCCCCGAGCGCGTTGATTTCGCCGAGGATGTGCTGTTTGTCGTTGTAGAAGACCCGTTCGACGCGCCCGAGCTGGTCGGTGATGCGGGTTTCTTTCCATGCGCTGTTGAAGCCCGTGCCGCGCCAGCAGGCGGGGGTGTCGTCATCGCTTGCGTTAAGGTAGTCGAACCGCCAGCTGCGTCCGTCGTCCGTCCAGTTGCGAACGACTTTG
>JANXNO010000586.1 GCA_025354075.1 Burkholderiales bacterium
CTCGGCCACGTCGCCCGCGTAGCTCACACACACAAACGGGGCCAGCAGCCCGGTGCCCACCTGCCGTGTGGCGACGCCGAGCGCATGGGCCACGGCTGCCTGATGATCGCGGCTTTGCGCAACCACTTCCATGGTCGCCGCATGGGCATGAATAACGGGTGTGCGGTCAAGCACACGGCCTACGCCATAGCTCAGCCAGCCAATCGCCGGTTCAAAATGCATCTGACTGTGACGACGGAAAAACGCGACGTCACGCGGCACGATGAGCGTTTGCACATGCTTGCGCAGCAGGTCGATGTGCTGGACCAGCCGAGGCACGGTCATGCCGGCAGCCAGCGCGCGAACGCTTTCGCTAATGAGCACCGCATGGCCGTTGCTGGCCGTGGTTGAATCAATCACCCACATTTTGAACGGTCGCGCAATGCCGTCCTGCCGCCGTGCCCGCCCGTGCTGCAGCATCAGGTTCTGCGCAGCGGTCAGTGCATTCAAATAGCCGTTGCCGCGATGCGCTGCACTTGGGATGGCGAGTACGAAATCGGTGTCCGCATCAAGCTGCTCATAAATAAATTCAGCAACGCCGGACGATGACAACGGGAGCACCTGCACTGTCGTGCCGACGCTAGCCAGATCGCGCCTGAAAAAATCAATGGCCGCTTTCACGTCGCCAGCATCAGAGCGGCTGCGGCTGTCAAAACGCAGCTTCAGCGGCAGCGCCACTACGCCCCCGCTGGCCAACCATTCAGACGGTAAATCGCACGCCCTATCGGTCACCAGCAGGGTGCGTTTGCCTGCGTGTTCTGCCGCGATGATTGCCTGTCCGGACGCATCGTTCACCTGGGCTGCCCACGGCGTTGGCCTGGCAAATCCCCCCGGCAGGCTGTACGCAAAAACATCGCCGCGGTAGGCCGCCGCACGAAGCGTGTGGCGGTGCTGGGAGAGGTGAGTGGACATGGACGACATGGTGTTTTGATGGCGATTGTGGCGTTGAGTGATGACGAGTCGGCTCACAGGAAAGAACGCAATCGTGACGTTTTTTGCGCCAGTACATTCGTAATGTCGCTGTGCGGCGCGGCGCGTTATGGCGAAGTCTTCCGGTACCTTTTTAACCCGTGATTTTCAAAACAACTTTGTATGGAAAAGCCCGTTCAATTTGGGCTAAAGTTCGCAAAACGATAAATATCGAGTTTTTATGTAAACTGCTGTTCAGCCCTTATTGGATGGTGCATTGAGCGCAAAGCTGATGATGTTTAAGCAGGCTGAAAACCCACCTGTTTCTGAACGTCACGACTCGCCTCAGGTGCGTCACGGGTTGGCCGAACTTATGACTTGGGCGTCAAGCAGCGCATGTGGCTTGTCGGGCGAGTGATTCACTTATTCGGTGCGAAATATCGTTTTGGTGCGATTTATTTGGTGCAAAAAAGCGAACCTAAAAAAATAGCTCGCAAAATCAATGTCTTGAATGCACCAAATTCGGGCACGGTAGTTGCTTCATTCCCCAGCACATCACCTATCAAGACACGGGGGACTTTTGGAATCACTTAAAACAGCCAACGACACGCTGTTCATTTTGCTCGGCGCGATCATGGTGTTGGCCATGCACGCGGGGTTTGCGTTTCTCGAACTGGGAACCGTACGCAAGAAAAATCAGGTCAATGCGCTGGTCAAAATCCTGGGCGATTTTGCGATCTCGACCATCGCGTATTTCTTTGTGGGATATTGGATCGCTTACGGCGCGCATTTCTTTGGCCCAGCCGAAACGCTGGCGGTGAAGAGCGGTTATGAGCTGGTCAAATTTTTCTTTTTGCTGACGTTTGCGGCGGCGATCCCGGCGATCGTGTCGGGTGGCATTGCCGAGCGGGCGCGATTCGGGCCGCAAATGGTGGCCACCCTGTTTCTGGTGGCGCTGGTATATCCGCTGTTTGAGCGTATCGCGTGGAATCAGGGTTTCGGCATTCAGGGTTGGCTCAAAGCCAGTTTTGGCGAAGAGTTTCACGACTTTGCGGGATCGGTGGTCGTGCATGCGGTGGGCGGCTGGATCGGTCTGATCGCTGTGCTGCTGCTTGGTTCGCGCACCGGGCGATACGGCAAACAGGGCCAGATGAGCGCGCATCCACCGTCGTCCATCCCGTTTCTTGCGCTGGGTGCGTGGGTGCTGGCGGTCGGCTGGTTTGGCTTCAACGTTATGAGCGCGCAGACTATCGACAAAATCAGCGGGCTGGTCGCCGTGAACTCCCTCATGGCGATGGTGGGCGGCACCCTGGTGGCGTTGCTGCTCGGCAAAAACGACCCCGGTTTCGCCTACAACGGACCATTGGCGGGGCTGGTGGCCGTGTGCGCGGGCTCTGATGTGATGCATCCGATTGGGGCGCTGGCGGTGGGCGGCATTGCCGGAGCGATCTTCGTGCAGATGTTCACGCTGACACAAAACAAGTGGAAGATTGACGACGTGCTCGGCGTGTGGCCCTTGCACGGGCTGTGTGGCGCGTGGGGTGGTATTGCCGCCGGCATATTTGGCAGCAAGGCGCTGGGTGGCATCGGCGGCGTCTCGCTGCCGGCGCAGACACTTGGTACGCTACTCGGCGTTGTGATCGCCGTCACCGGCGCGGGCCTTGTGTACGGGGCGATTCGAGCTGTTACGCCATTGCGGCTGGACCCGGAGCAGGAGTTCAACGGGGCCGATTTGTCGATTCACAAAATCAGCGCAACCCCGGAGTAATCGCTCAAAAAAACAGGGCGCGGGCCAAAGATAGGCCCAGCGCTCTATATACGCGGATGCTGCAACGCAGTAAAATCGAGGGTTAGCCCAATAAATCAGCGGCGCGTCGTGTTTTTTCTGCAAATCTTTGCAAATCTGCGCCGCTGCACTCAAGCCCTCTCCCTCGCTCATGTCAAACACCGCACACACCACGCTGCGAAATATCGCCATCATTGCTCACGTTGACCACGGCAAGACCACGCTCGTGGACTGCCTGCTCAAACAGTCCGGCACCTTCGCTGCGCACGAGCAGGTGGGCGAGCGGGTGATGGACAGCAACGACATCGAGCGTGAACGCGGCATTACCATCCTCGCCAAAAACTGCGCGGTGACCTACAAAGGCACCCGAATCAACATCGTCGACACCCCCGGCCACGCCGACTTCGGCGGCGAAGTTGAGCGTGTGCTGTCGATGGTGGACGGCGCGTTGTTGCTGGTTGACGCCGTTGAAGGCCCAATGCCACAAACGCGTTTTGTGACCAAAAAAGCGCTCGCCCTCGGCCTCAAAATCATCGTGGTGGTGAACAAAGTGGATCGTCCCGGTGCGCGCACCGACTGGGTCGTGAACCAGACGTTCGAGCTGTTCGACAAACTCGGCGCAACCGAAGAGCAGCTTGATTTCCCGGTGGTGTTCGCCAGCGGCCTGAACGGCTGGGCGTCCAACACTGACGTCGGCAATGAGGGCGCAGGTGGCAATATGGAGCCGTTGTTCGACACCGTGCTCGCCAAAATCCCCGCGCCTTTCCTCGATAACGACGCGCCGCTGCAACTGCAAATTTCCGCACTCGATTACAACACCTACGTGGGTCGTATCGGCGTGGGCCGTGTCGTTCGCGGCACGGTCAAAGCGGGCCAACAAGTGGCGTTGCGCTACGGCGACGAAGATCGCGGCATGGCCAAGATTAACTCGGTGCTGACGTTCAAAGGCTTGACCCGCGTTGAAGCCGAGTTCGCCACGGCGGGCGACATCGTAGCGGTCACCGGCATCCCCGAGATCGGCATCGGCTACACGCTGTGCAACAAAGAAGGCGCAGAAGGTCTGCCTCCAATCGCCGTTGACGAGCCAACGCTGACAATGAGCTTCTGCGTGAACACGTCGCCACAAGCCGGTCGCGAAGGCAAATTCGTCACGTCACGCCAGATACGTGAACGTCTGCAAAAAGAGTTGCTTGCCAACGTCGCGCTCAAAGTTGAAGACACCGAAGACGCCGACATTTTTCGCGTCTCCGGTCGTGGTGAATTGCACCTCACGATTCTGGTTGAAAACATGCGTCGCGAAGGCTACGAACTCGCTGTGGGCAAGCCGCAAGTGCTGTTCAAAATGGTCGACGGCGTGCAACATGAGCCGATGGAAGCGCTCACCGTTGACGTCGAAGAAGGCCATCAAGGTGGCGTCATGCAGGCGCTAGGCGAGCGTCGTGCAGAACTGCTCAATATGGAAAACGATGCCCGTGGTCGTGCTCGTCTTGAGTACAGTTGCCCCGCACGCGGCCTGATCGGCTTTCAAAACGAATTCATGAACTTGACGCGTGGCACCGGCCTCATCAGCCACGTGTTTGACGGCTACGGCCCGCATCGCGGCTCGATTCCAGGCCGTCGCAACGGCGTGCTGATTAGTCAGGACGACGGCGTCGGCGTCGGCTACGCGCTGTTCTTCCTGCAAGACCGTGGCCGTTTGTTTGTATCGCCCGGCGACATCATTTACGAAGGCATGCTGGTCGGCATCCACAG
>JANXNO010000592.1 GCA_025354075.1 Burkholderiales bacterium
CGCAGCAACCGCGCTTGATACGAAATGATGCCAATGAAGCCAGCAGCTTTTTTGTAAAAGGCCCGGTCAACATGGGAAGGAATGCATTATGCGCATAAGTCGACTTAACGATATTTGTATTCTTTAGCCCTTTTTGACTAAGCGTTACAGAAAAAAGCTGTGATGGATGATTCGCCCGAATCAAGCGCGCCGGTCGTGGCAGAATGCGGCGTCGCTCTGCGGTAAGGGGCGACATCCGCAGAAACTATTACGCAGCGGTTGACGTACAGCGCGTTGTAGTTCCCAAGTTGCATCACGCATGAAAATATTCAAGTTCGCATGTCTCCGTCGTTGCTTGAGCCTTCGCCGCAAACGCTGACCGCCGCCATTGACGCGGACGCTTTGGTGCGCGAGGCGACCGAGGCATTCGAGCGCGGCGAGCATGCCAGGGCCATCCTGATCGCAACGCGTGCTGAGACGCTGGCACATGAACTCGACGATCGCACCGCGCTAATTCAGGCGCTGCGCCTGTTGGTCGCCCTATACAGCCGCGAAGGGCAACCGGAGCTCGCTATTGTGGTTGGACAAGAGGCGCTGCAATGGTTGCGCGGCACCGACGACGACACAGGGCGTGCCGATTTGTTGTGCAATATTGCAGCGTGTTTTCTTGAGCTCGGCCTGAATGAAGACGCATTAAGTCACATTAGCGAAGGTATGGCGGCGGCGCGCAAAGCGGACGATCCGCGCCTGCTGTGTCAGGCGTACAACCGCATCGGTATGGCTAACGGTCAGCTCGGTCAATTTGACGAGGCCAAACGCTTCTTTGACGATGCGCTGGTGATCGCGCGCGAACTGCAAAGCGCCGAAGAACTGTACCGTACGCTCAACAATTTTGGAGTCGTCGCAGCGCTCAGTTTTGATGCCAGCCGCGAGCGCGGCGACGCGATATGCGCTGCGAAATCCATCGCTCACGCACGCAGTTTTGCCGAAGAGGCGCTGCGAGTCGCGCAGGGCTCAGGCAACACGTA
The DNA here is from genome assembly GCA_025354075.1 of Burkholderiales bacterium. Lineage (GTDB taxonomy): Bacteria > Pseudomonadota > Gammaproteobacteria > Burkholderiales > Casimicrobiaceae > Casimicrobium. Next base: position 1,008 of record JANXNO010000592.1, read on the forward strand.
CCGCGAGGCAACGTGCCTTTCAAACCTGGGCCGCTATCTCGGCGTCAGCGGCGAAATCGGACCGGCGTTCGAGCTGCTCGACGACGCCTACACAATGGCCACGCGGCACGGTCACAAGGCGCTCGCACTGACCTGTGACAGCCAGCGAGCCGAGATTTTGGTGGCAGCGGGGCGGCATCATCAAGCGATTCCGATTTTGCTTGTATCGCTGGAGCGCGCCGAGTCGTTGTTCTCGAACCGTCTTGTGCTCGACATGCGTTTGCAGCTCTACAAAGCGTACAAAGCGCGTGGCAGTATGGCCGATGCGCTGGCGCAACATGAGCAGTATCACGCGCTGGTCAAGGCGCAACTCGAACATCGAAGCAATACGCAATCACGGTTGTTGCTGAATCGTCTGGAGCTTGATCAAGCCCGTTTTGGAGCTGAGCGTGCGCAGCTTGAGGCCAACGTACAGCGCGTACGTGCTGAGCGGATGGAGGCGCACAAGGAGCGCCTAGAGCAAGAGGCCGTCGAGCTGGGGCGCAATCTGCTCGCCGATGCGCTGACCGGACTCGGCAACCGCCGCCAGATTGATCGCGGTCTGCCGCCGCTGTTACTGCATGCAGCGAGCAGCGGCATCACACTGTCCATCGCCGTACTGGACATCGATCACTTCAAAAAAGTCAATGATCGTTTCGGTCATCCTGTGGGCGACGCTGTGTTGAAAGCGCTGGCTGATATTTTGCGCAACACCCTGCGTGCTGGCGACATGATCGCACGCATGGGCGGCGAAGAATTTTTGATTGCGCTGGTCGACACACCCAGTCAATACGCACGTGAAACCTGTGAGCGACTGCGCATCGCGGTCGAACACTATGCCTGGGACGATCTGGCTGTGGGTTTGCAGGTCACCATCAGCATCGGCTTGTGTACGCAAGTCACCTCCTCCGACGCGGGCGAAATTTTGACCCGTGCCGACGCGGCACTTTACAAAGCCAAGCACGCAGGCCGCAATCAGGTCGCGGAAATTGCAGGAGTCTTGCCAAAAATTTGACGTGCCGGCGCGGTTGTCCAGTTGTGCAGGAGCGCGGTTGTTGGGACGCACCGCATCTGTGACAATCCAGTTGATCCGCACGCATTTGCAGCGCTGCAGATGAGTGCGATTTTCATCCATCGCGAGGAGCAACCTATGGCGATCGTTCGATATCTGGTGCGAGACGTTGACGTGGCCTTGCCGTTTTACGAGGCGCTCGGATTTACGCCCGTAGACCGCTGGGGCCTACCGTTCGCCACTGTTGAACGTGGTGACTTGCAAATCCGGCTCAGCGGTCCTGGCACTTCTGCCGCGAAGCCCATGCCGGACGGCGCACTGCCAACGCCTGGCGGTTGGAATCGCGCGGTGATCGAAGTGAACGCGCTCGATGACGCTGTTGTCGCCCTCAAGGCAACCGGTGCCCCGTTTCGCAACCAGTCCATCAGCGGGCCGGGCGGTCGTCAGGTGCTAGTCGAAGACCCGTCCGGCAATCCGCTTGAATTATTTGAAGCGCGAGGTGCGTGAGTTGATTGATTCCAATGTGACGCCGCCGGTAACCTCGCGCGAGGTGTGGTCGTGGGCGATGTATGACTTTGCAAATTCGGGCTACACCACGGTGGTCATCACCGCGATTTTCAATGCCTACTTTGTCAGCGTGATCGCAGGGGGAGCGGACTGGGCGACGCTGTTGTGGACCAGCGTGGTGGCGGTGTCGTATGTGATTGTGATGGCTATTGGGCCGGTGCTCGGTGCCTGGGCGGATCGCAACGCTGCCAAGAAGCGGGTTTTGGCGTGGGCCACGGCCGGATGTGTGGTCACGACGCTTGCGCTGGCACCCGTCGCGGCACAAGGCAACGCGATGTTGTGGCTCGCCTGTGCGTTGTTCATCGCCAGCAATGTCTTTTATGCATTGGGTGAAAATTTTACGGCAGCGTTTTTGCCCGAACTGGCCGACAACGATCACATCGCCAAGGTCTCGGCATGGGGCTGGAGCCTCGGCTACGTGGGCGGACTTTTCACGCTGGGCGTGTGTTTGTGGTGGGTGTTGTCGCAGCAGGCGGCAGGTGCCAAAGCGCAGGACTACATCCCGTGGACGCTGGTGATTACGGCGGTGATTTATGCGCTCGCCAGCGTGCCGACGTTTTTGTTTTTGCGTGAGCGCGCACGGCCTCGCGTCAACACAGATTCGAGCAGCGTGTTTGTCAAATTCAAGCGATCCTGGCAGCAGCTTGCAGACTACCCCGACCTCAAGCGCTTTTTCTGGGCAGGGCTCGCGTATCAAGCCGGGCTGGCAGTGGTCATCACGCTCGCCTCGGTTTACGCCGAGCAGGCGCTGGGTTTCAAGCTGGCGGACACCATAAAGCTACTGCTCGTGGTCAACGTATCGGCTGCAATTGGGGCCTTCGCCTTTGGCTACATCCAGGATCGTATTGGCCACAAGCCGACGCTCAGCATCACGTTGCTGATGTGGATTGCCACCGTCGTGATTGCGTATGTGTGGCACACGCAGGCGGGTTTCTGGGTTGCGGCCAACTGCGCGGGCCTGTGTCTCGGCGCGTCACAGTCGGGTGGCCGAGCTCTCGTCGGCTTGTTGAGTCCGCGAGCACAGGTGGCCGAGTTCTACGGCCTGTGGGGGCTGGTGGTGCGCCTGTCGGGCGTGATTGGCCCGGTACTGTATGGCATGGTGACGTGGATCACGGCAGGCAATCACAGGCTCGCACTGCTGCTGACCGGCAGCATGTTTGTCATCGGTCTGGCGCTGCTAGCAAAGGTCAATGTTCAGGCCGGTGAACGGCGAGCACATCCCTTGCCGAATTGATGCAATCGGAGTAGTGTCTGATCCACGCGCTCGCGCGTTGAGCGCAGGAAATCATGAAGGACATCGTATGAAGTGCTTGTCTAGCGTGCGCAGTGCCCCGACCGTATCTATTGCGCTGAAAGTTTTCTGTGTGTGTTTTGCCGCTGCACTTGGGCCATTCGCAGGGCAGGCCGCAGCGGACGAGACGCAGTTTCCATCGCGATATAGAACGCTCGAAACGGTCGCGCCTGCAGGTTGCGGCGAATGGGTAGCTCCGCTGCCCGAGCGCCGCGTAAAGGTCACGCTGCCGCATGAGGCGCGAAGTCGCGAGGGCTCGGCGCACCTCACCATTGCAATCAGCCCGACCGGTCATTTTGATGGGCTGGTTGAGGCGATTGCCAACGATGCGGCGTTTGTGCGTGCCGCCACGGATTCGTTGCAGTATTGGTCGTTCACGCCAGCACGCTGCAACGGTGTTGCGGTGGCAGCGCATGCGAAAGTTTTTTTCGACTTTCGCAACGATGCTTTCGTGTCGTTTGTGGCCGGTCGTCAGCCTCGTTAGTTCGTGGCTGCGTTGCTTTTGGTTTCGGGCTATAATTTCAGCTTCGGGGCGTAGCGCAGCCCGGTAGCGCGCCTGGTTTGGGACCAGGATGTCGTA
>JANXNO010000641.1 GCA_025354075.1 Burkholderiales bacterium
CAGTGGCAAAAAACGCGTCGGATAGCGTCACGTTTAGTGGCGAGGATGCGGTGATAACCGCATCCGTCGCGGCCGGCTTGATCAAGGATCCTGACTTGAGCGCGATCAAAATTGATATTGACACCAAGCAGGGCGTAGTGAGCCTATATGGCCCGGCACCCTCCGAGGCCGCTCGTCTTCGCGCCACAGACATTGCCAGGGCGGTTAAGGGCGTGTCCGGCGTAGAAAATAAATTGACTGTAAAAACTCGTTAAGCGCCTGTATGACCAATAAAAAACCGCCAGTCTGGCGGTTTTTTTATTGGTGCTACTGAGACCAGCGCAACATGCCTGCGGCACGTTGCGCTGCCTATCGACTAAGGACGAATTGCGATGCTGTTTTGCACTGCAACTACGCCATTGACGCCGCGAGCGATACGCTCCGCTTGAGCTTTCTCGGCTGCGTTTTTAGCGAAACCTGAAATCTGAACGGTGCCTTTGAGTGTTTCGACTTTGAAGGAATTGGCGTCGACAGTCTTGTCGTCGATCCAGCGGGCTTTGATCTGCGTGGTGATGGTTGCATCGTCAACGTATTGACCCACTGTTTCCTGGGAACGGGTTACAGCACAACCGGTGCTGAATACGGTGACGGCTGCAAAGACGGCTGTCGCGATAAATTGAATGGGCTTGTTCATAGATTTCTCCTGGATTGAACGGGTGACGAAAGCTGCGATGTATTTATAGGAGCGGCGCTACTGTCGCAGCGCACCATAGGCCGATCCTTGAACCAGTTACGCTACTAGTTGCTTGAGTTAAGTGGACAACCAGTCACTGAGTTCATCAGCGTGCTCTTCTTCGTCGGCAAGAATATCTTCCAGCAGACGGCGGGTGGTGGAGTCGTATTCCGATATGAGGTTGATCATCTGGCGATAGCTTTCGATAGCAATTCGCTCTGCAATCAGATTTGCCCGGATCATGGCCTTCAAATCCTTCGAGCCGTCGTAGTCGGCATGACTGCGCGCGGTCAAAGAGTCTGGCGAAAAGTCGGGACTACCGCCCAATTGAACGATCCGCTCGGCAAGTCTATCCGCATGACCCGATTCCTCGTTGGCATGCACCAGAAATTCTTCCGCGATTTTGGAGGAATGAACACCGGTTGCGGTGAAATGATGGCGCTTATAGCGCAGCACGCACACGAGTTCGGTGGCCAGTGCATCATTGAGCAACTGAATGATTTCTTCGCGGTATGCAGTGAAGCTGGGCGTAACAGCCCCGTCATCAATACTTTTCGCAGCAGCATCCAGCGCGCTTTGATCCAGCTTTAGTGACGGCGCATTGCTGTCTTTAGTTTTCATGTTCATTCTTTCTGTAAAGATTGAGCGGCTTTTTCCAAAAGGGACGTAACCACACCGGTGAAATTCGAGGAGCGGAAAAGTGTCATCATCACCGCCGTTGTCGACACCAGTCGCCACGGCTTGATGAACACGAGAGCGGCACCTGCTGCTGCGGCTACCGCTATCGTTGGTAGAGGTTTACGTCGCGCCGTTTCTTCAACTGCCGTGCGCAACAACACGGCACCCGCACGAGCAGGATGGTCGTGCCACCAGGACGCAAGGCCTGTCTCTGCGTATGACCTCCAGCTGAAGCCCGCCTCGCGATCAGCTTTGGCATCGGCATCGGTCGCCCGGTTAGCGCGTGCTTGCTCTGCACCTCTAGCGCCGCTGCCTTTATTCGCCGCTTCGCCGCCGTTGTCATGAGACAAAAACTCGACCAATTCGCGTCGGGTTTGTGCAAGCGATGGCTGGCCATTCGTGTGTCGGCTGGTTTGATCGCTCATGATCGAGTCTCCATCACCGAGCGAAATGCTTGCGCGTCCAGACGCAGCTGCGTTGCCAGTGAACTGGCGCGCCGTGGCGCTCCCTTCGATAACGCAAGGAGCGTCGCGACGACGGTCAGCACGAGCATGACGCCCGGCACCGCAAGCAGCACCCAGATGGGATTTGCGGGCACCGGACTTACGGCCCACAACATCAACGCAACGCCGGAGAGAATCACAAACGCTAACCCTGAGGCTAGGGCAACAGCACCCGCCACAGCCCGTTTGACGAGCTGTCGCTTGACGGCCTCAAGTTCGCCCCTGGCCAATGCTGCATAAGCGAGCGCATGATCTACCAGCAAGTCGGGTCGCTGGGTCAGCAGCTTTGGCAGCCGCTTGGTCAGCAAATTAAGTACCGTCCCGATCATGTGCGATCTCTCCCGTTCTGCGTCTCAGTGAAGTTGCCCGATTAGCGCTCGATGTAGCGCGTACGCTGATTGCTGCGGTTTCTTGACAACAGCAGCAGTGCCGCAATGGCGGCACCGGCCGCGGCTGCGATAGCGACCGACTTCATCGGTTGTTCGGTAACGTACGACTCGCACGCGCTGGCATAGCCAGACACCGCCTTTTTCGCGCGAACGCCTGCGTCACGTGTGCCCGAAATAGCGTTGCTTGCCAGTTCTTGACCGCGTGCGACGAAACGATCAACGGCAGGTTTAGCTTGCGCTTGCATTGAATCAATTCGGCCAGACACGTTGTCTAGCGCGTTCTGAGCCGCGTCGTGTGCTGAGTCAACCGCATGCTCGATGCCATTGGTGACTTGTTTGCCGTACATGCTGGCCGCGTCCTGCGCTTTTTCCGTAGCTGATTTACCAAAATTCATGATGATTTCCTTTGAGAATAGAGAGAGTGATTGTGTGCGCTGCCCAGACGACGCCAGGGGACTATCCCTTGCGGATCAGACTGATAACGAACGTAACAATTGCCATGAAGGCGAAAATGAAGAACAGGATTTTTGCTATTTCTACGGCACCGGCCGCGATACCACCGAAGCCAAATACCGCCGCCACCAGGGCGACGACGAGGAAGATGACTGCGTAATTCAACATGGTTTGCTCCTTAGCGGTTAGCGGACCGTTCATGCGTTGAACCGTCCTAATGCCATAGGGGATAGTTTCGTCGTAGCGCCCGCTTCAAGGCATCAGCAGGGTGCGCGTGCACGTGTAGGGCATAAAGCCCCACTGCGTAGGACAACGCCCACATGCGTTCTGCGGCGAGTTACGCGGCCTGCTCTACCGCTGCAGCCACAGCAGGCATCCTGGGTAGCACGACATGAATTCGCGCGCCCTGACCCGGCTGTGACGTAATCGTAAGGTCGCCCTGTAGCGCCTCTACGCGATGACGCATGCCGGCAAACCCGTGACTCGCGTTAAGCCGCTTTGCCATGTCAAATCCCACGCCATCATCTCGCACCGCCACCTCAACGTGATGATCAAAACTATGCAGCGTGACCGTCACTTCCTTTGCCTGAGAATACTTCGAAATATTGGTCAACGACTCCTGCACCACGCGATACACAGTGAGCTCAGCGTCATGATTGAGCTGCACAACTTCAAGATCCGTTGAAACATGAATACCCGTGTTTTCGGCGAATTCACGCGCCAGAATTTCAAGCGCGACGAACAAACCCAGATTTGACAGCGATGACGGCCTTAAGTCCTCGACAATTTGCCGCTTCAGTGCGATCACCGCGTTCAGTGTTTCTGAAAGATGCGCCAGCCGCTGCACGAGGGGCTCGTTGTCGCCCACCAGTTTCGAGCGCATGCGCGCCACGTCAAGCTTTGCCGCCGTGAGCAGTGCACCCAGCTCATCGTGCAACTCGCGGGCAAGATGCTCACGCTCTGTCTCCTGCACCGTTTGCAGGTGATTGGCGAGCACGGTTAGTCTTGCGGTGCGTTCGCGCACCTGGTTTTCGAGTCCGTCTCGCTCAAGTGCGAGCACTCTGCGCTGCGTTGCCGCCGATGCATCGAGCTTTTCGGTTTGCCGCAGATAAAGCATGAACGCCAGCAAGCCCAGCAATGCTGCGAGCGTCACGCCGATGCGCGAAATAGTCAAGCTTCTGGCAATGTGGATCTCGGTGGCTTTCATGCTGGCGTCAGCGGTCGCGATCAGTTCCAGCGCGGTGTCACGGGTCGCATTCATATAGTCACGCCCGAGGTTTGTGCGGATGACCTGCATCCAGTTTTCTGTATCACCACCGACGCTTCGAATTTTGATGGTGACCTCCAGCTCGGCGAGCTTGCGCGAAACGGCGCGCGACAGTTCGGCAAAGCGTCCCAACTGCTCAGCATCGCCCACATAGGCCAAACGTAGCTTATCGAGCGTAGCAGTGATTTTGGCGGTGGCCTCTTGATACGGCACCAGGTATTTTTCGTCGCCCGTCAAAAGGTAGCCCCGCTGGCCGGTTTCCGCGTCAAGCACTTGTTGCAACAGCGCATGCAAAACGGTGCGCTTCTCCTGTTCCCGCGCCATACTGAGCGCAGCCTCAGCGGAGCGACGATACCCCAGCTCGTTCAGCGCCACCAACGAGGCCACCGCGAGCACCGCCAGCGGCAGCACCAACGCAGCCTTGGGTCGCCACGCGAGCTTCATGCGTCTCCTCCGCACGGCCGCGCCGGAAAACTCGCCTCGACGGCGATGCGGGATCGGGAACGGCGTGCGTCGGCGCTACACTCTCGCCAAGATAAGTCACTGCGGGTCATGAAATGATCAAAATAAAAATTGGGATAGTGGACGACCACAGCATTGTGCGCTCCGGCCTGCGGCAGTTTTTTGACGATGAATCGGACCTGCAGGTAGTGGGTGAGGCTGACAGCGGGCGGGCAGCCGTAGAGATGGTGCGAACCACCGAAATGGACGTGCTGCTGATGGATGTCTCGATGCCGGGACAGACCGGAATTGACGCAATGGCGATGATTCGAGCCAAAGCGCCGGACTTGGCTATTCTCATTCTGAGCGGCTACCCTGAGGAGCACTACGCGGTCAATTTGATCCGTCAGGGTGCCAGTGGATATCTCAACAAGCAATGCGAGCCGAGCGAAATCGTCACGGCGATTCGAACAGTCAATCAGGGCCGACGCTACATCACGCCCGCTGTGGCCGAACTTCTGGCGCAGCAGCTGAACCGGCCCGACGGCGGGCAGCCGCACGAGCAGCTCTCCGAGCGCGAATTTCAGGTGTTCCTGCGGTTGGCCAAAGGTGAAACCGTGGGGGACATCGCCGAGGCGCTGTCGTTGTCGGTGAAAACGGTTAGCACCTACCGCACGCGGATCATGGAAAAGATGGCGCTGTCCTCGAACAGTGATCTGACCTATTACGCGCTCAAAGGCAAGCTGATTGACTGAGCGCGCGCCACAGTAGCCGGGCGCCCGGATCGAGCAACGCCTCAGGGCGTCAAGCGGCGGTTTGACCTGCACTCTGAGCCAGACAAAAGTCCACCAGAATGTCGATATCGTTGGATTTGTCGAACACTGCATCGGCTCCCAGTTTCAAGCACTGCTCACGCACACCTGCAGAGGCATAGTTGGTCAACACTACTAGTTTCTGGTCGCTACGCCTAGTCTTACCGGCCGTTACGACGCCAATACCGTTACCCTCTTTCAGAAAAACATCAACGATGGCCAAATGCCAATCGTCAGGGTGTGCCCGCATCCAGGCCACGGCTTCCTTTTCACCTTCCGCACTGCCGCACAGCGTGCTGCCCGCAAGCTCGGCTAACGCAGCGGCGAGGTTTTCGCGGATGATGGCGTTATCTTCTACTAGGTAAATCCGGAGGGGCAAAACGCTTACCAACTAATTGTGCGACAGGGTGGGAGACTAGCAGACGCCTACGCGTCAAGCACGCCGCGATGACAGTTTTGAGCGTATCAATGAGCGACCTGTTGCGGCGACTAGACGATACGCCAAAACGTTGTAGGACAATGCCTACACGACGTGTGGCGACTGTTTCGACAGCGCCTGCAGAAGCGCGCTCCGCGTAGCAGAACCACTGGGCATGCTGACGTGCCCGACCGCATGCACTTGCACGTTGTCGGCCTCAGGCATCATCGAAGAATCTTGTGGCGTGATGATGGTGTCATACAGGCTGTACAGGCTGGTGAAAGGCACGTTGACGCGGGTCGTGTTCAGCGCTGTGAGCCACGTATTGCCTGGACGCATCTGCGCGCCGTTGGGGCCGCAGGCCAGGTGCGCGTGAAACGTGCCGTGATGCGGCGAGCCCATCGTAATGAGGCGGAGAACCCTGGCGTCGCCATGCCCGCGCAAATACGCGCGGCACACGAGCCCACCCATGCTGTGCGCGACGAGAGTGAGCTGTGATGCACCCGTCGCCGCGAGCACTTCATCAATGCGTGCAGCAAGACCATCCCCCATGCCATCGAGGGGCGCAAAGGCGGACTGATCCATCGTGAACACGCGGTAGCCCTGTGCTTCAAGCGCACGCGCCGTGAAGAACCACACCGCGCCGTTATTGACGTAACCGTGCTGCATCAGCACAACGGGCCCAGTGGTCGGGCCTGCGCCACGTTCACTGCGGGTGTGGAACAACACGCGAAACGGAATCAACAACAAATTCTGGATGCACAGGTGCCAGTACTCAACAACAAAAAACCGGAGCCATGCGATGGGGCCTAGTCGCTGTGACGGAGCGAGCGTGATGCCTTTCCAGCGCGACAAAACGTAGCTGGCAAGCGCAACAAAAAGTCGCGCGATCAGGGGCATTCCCACCATCCACGCCGCAGCGCACAACCTGTCCCCACGCCGGAACGCGGGCCAAGCCAGCCACGCGGCGTACACCGAAAATTCGGCGCACAACAGCAGCACCGCAAGCAGCCACATCGGAATGACAGCGACAGGTTTTGCTGTGGATGAACTCACGTTGGGCCGATCACAAGGGCTGGGTTGAGCCGGAATTATTCATTACCCGCCGTCGTGGGCGCACGTTCATGGCCGCGTTCCACACGGGCGCATCCACGAACCTACGCCTTGCGCATATCACCCGCGAGTCGTGCCGCGTTTCGCCAGGCAAGACCATATACGGACAGCTGCGGATTGGCGCCAATCGAGGTTGGGAAAACCGAGCCGTCCATCACACTCAAATTCTCGACCTGATGATGTCGCCCGTAGCCGTTCACTACGCCGTCCTTTTCGCTCGCCGCCATCGTGCAACCGCCCATCACGTGCG
>JANXNO010000649.1 GCA_025354075.1 Burkholderiales bacterium
GGCATCGCAGATTCCGCGCAAAGAGCCTTTTGCCGGCGACGGACATCGCAGCCGCCAGAAGCTGGACGTGGTCTACGCTGACCCGTTGAAAACTAAGCGCCTGCCCCCGCCAAAACCGAATTGAGCGTTTTGCTCGGACGCATTACCGCGTTAACTTTCGCAGCGTCCGCCATGTAATAACCACCTATGTCCACGGGCTTGCCCTGAACGGTCGCGAACTCGGCAACGATGATCTTTTCGTTGTCGGTGAGCGCCTTTGCCAGCGGCGCAAAGCTCGCTGCAAGGTCTGTGTTTTCAGTCTGCGCAGCCAGGGCTTGCGCCCAATACATGGCGAGGTAGAACTGGCTGCCCCGGTTGTCGAGCTGGCCGGTTTTGGGTGACGGGTTCTTGTTAGTGTCGAGCAGTTTTCCGGTGGCAGCATCCAGCGTTCTAGCGAGAATTTTTGCCTTCTCGTTGCCCGTCTTGATACCCATATCCTCTAAGCTCACAGCAAGTGCCAGGAACTCACCGAGCGAATCCCAGCGCAGGTGGTTTTCTTCGACAAGCTGCTGGACGTGCTTCGGTGCCGAGCCGCCCGCGCCGGTTTCATACATGCCGCCGCCGGCCATCAGCGGAACGATTGACAGCATTTTGGCGCTGGTGCCAAGCTCCATAATGGGGAACAGATCAGTCAGATAGTCGCGCAGAATGTTGCCAGTAGCCGAGATGGTATCGAGGCCACGGATCACGCGCTCTAGCGTGTAGCGCATAGCGCGCACTTGCGACAAATGCTGGATATCGAGGCCGGCGGTGTCGTGATCTTTCAGGTAGCGCTCCACCTTTTTGATCAGTTCATTTTCATGGGGGCGGTACGGGTCGAGCCAGAACACGACCGGCATGCCAGAGTTGCGCGCCCGATTTACGGCAAGCTTTACCCAGTCACGCACCGGGGCGTCCTTGCATTCGCACATGCGCCAGATGTCGCCGGTTTCGACGTTTTGCGAGAGCAGCACTTCATTGGTGGCGATATCGACGATGTTGGCGGTGCCGTCCTCGGTGATCTCAAACGTCTTGTCGTGCGAGCCATATTCTTCGGCCTGCTGAGCCATGAGGCCCACGTTAGGCACGGTGCCCATCGTGACCGGATCGAAGTTGCCGTTGGTCTTGCAGAAGTTGATGATCTCCTGATAAATGCGGGCAAACGTGCTCTCAGGCATCACAGCCTTCACGTCTTTCAAGCGACCATCCGCGCCCCACATCTTGCCGCCTTGACGAATCATGGCTGGCATTGATGCATCAACAATCACGTCGTTCGGCGAATGAAAGTTGGTGATGCCTTTAGAGGAATCGACCATCGCCAGCTCCGGCCGATGCTCGTGGCAGGCGTGCAGGTCGCGCTTGATTTCGTCCTGCTTGGTTTGCGGCAGCGTCTTGATTTTGTCGTACAGATTGGCCATGCCGTTGTTGACGTTGACACCCAATTCGTCGAACAATTTGCCGTGCTTGTCGAAGGCATCGCGATAGAAGATTTTCACGCAGTGGCCGAACACAATCGGGTGCGATACCTTCATCATGGTCGCCTTGACGTGCAGCGAGAACATCACGCCAGTTTTGTGCGCGTCTTCGATTTCCTGCTCGTAGAACTCGAGCAACGCCTTCTTGCTCATGAACATGCTGTCGATGATCTCGCCGCCCAACAAAGACACCTTTGGCTTGAGCACAATCGTCTTGCCGCTGCGAGTGATCAGCTCCATCTTCACGTCGCGCGCGCGGTCCAATGTCATTGACTTTTCGCCGTGATAGAAATCGCCGTGATGCATGTGCGACACGTGGGTGCGTGACGCCTGACTCCAGTCGGCCATCGAATGCGGGTTCTTGCGTGCGTAATTTTTCACAGCGGCCGGTGCGCGGCGATCCGAGTTGCCTTCGCGCAGTACTGGGTTCACCGCACTGCCGATGCACTTGCCGTAGCGTGCGCGGATGGCTTTGTCTTCGTCGGTCTTTGGGTCTTCCGGATAATCGGGGATCTTGTAGCCCTTGGATTGCAGTTCGCGGATGCAGGCGATGAGCTGACCTTGTGACGCGCTGATGTTGGGCAGCTTGATGATGTTGGTGTCGGGCAATAGTGTCAGACGACCCAGTTCCGCCAGTGTGTCCGGCAGGCGCTGTGCCTCGGTTAGATACTCCGGGAAGGCCGCCAGCACGCGCGCTGCGACCGATATGTCGCTGGTGACTACATGCACGCCGGCCGGTGCCGTGAATGCCTGAACGATGGGCAGGAAGGCTGCGGTGGCCAGCGCCGGTGCCTCATCGGTGATGGTGTAAATGATGGTCGGCTGGGTGCTCATCAATGGTTTCCTGTAATGGGGTGGGGGCATATCGGTCGACCTTCAGATCCGGAACCGAGTCGCTAGTTTGCCTGAAAATGCGCGCGGGTTACTGATGCACGTCACATGTCGCAGGTATATCGAACGCTGCATGCTAGCGGGTCGTGCAACGCGCGATCGCGATGCGTTCCGCAGTGATGCCGCCCTCAAAGCGGCGCAGACTGCCATCCCAATTTACGCTCGCAGCGGCCCATGGCGCCCGGCAGCGCGATTGCACCACAAACTAAACGTTAAGAATAGTCTAGTCTTTGCTTGCGCCTGCCTGCTTCTCACACGCCAATTGTCCTTTTAAAAACAATGGGTTAACACGGGTACCTGCGCCTAGACGTGCCGTCACCAAGACAATGGCATTACTTACGGCCTTGCAAGCCCGCACGCAGTCCCCTACGCTTCGCGCCGCGCAGGCAACTGTTCCTGCGCGAAAACAAAAAATATTCACGGAGACGACTCAATGCATCCGCTCACCGCTCGCCCGGTTCAATTACTTGTGCCTTTTTTCCTTGCAGCGCTGGCAGGCTGCACGTCAGCGCCGCCACCTGCCTCAGCACCGGTCGCCAAACCAAGGGTCGTTTTGCCGATTGCCCAACTTGATCGCGGCGTGCAGATTGTGTTGCCTGATTCCGTTTTGTTCGAAAGCGGAAAAGCGAGTCTGAACGACGCTGCCAGCGCGCCGTATCTCGACCGTATCGCGGTACTACTCACCACAAAAACCGCGAAACTCATAGCGGTGGAGGGACACACCGACAACGTTGGTGCGGGCGCGTTGAATCAAAAGCTGTCAGAGCTTCGCGCGGACGCAGTGGCCGCAGCGCTACTTGCTCGTGGCGTGCCAGCGGCACGTGTGTCAAAACGTGGGCTGTCGTTCAGCCAACCTGCTGCGCCGAATGACGTTGAAGCAGGCCGCCGCCTCAATCGTCGCACTGAGCTTATCGTGATTGACGAGACGGTGGCAAACATCACCCAGGGCGAGCCCGCCAACTCGTTTGAAGACGCCGCAGCGCGCGTCAAAGCTGCGCTCGAAGCGGGCGCAGGCAAGCCGTGATAACCACGATCAGCAGCACCAAGCGCGACACGCTGCGCAGGCTCGGCGCATTGCCGATCATAGCCTCTGGCCTGGCCGCAGCGCAAAGCAGCAAAGGGGCTCGCACGGACGCGCCACGTGTCGCGTTGGTGCTTGGCAGCGGCTCGGCGCGGGGGTTTGCACATATCGGTGTCATCAAGGCGCTGGAGGCCGCGAAGATCAAGCCCGATCTCATCGTTGGCACCAGTGCCGGCGCGTTGATCGGCGCGTTCTACGCAGCAGGATTTTCCGGTGTGCAGATGGAAGATCTGGCGCTGAAAGTGAAGGACATCGATATCGTCGACATGTCGAGCGGCACCAAGCGTGGCATGGTGATGGGCGACACGCTGCAAAGCTTCGTCAACCGCGCCACGCGCGACCGACCGATTGAGCTGCTCGGCATTCCGTTTATCGCGGTCGCCACTCGCCTGCGCACTGGTGTGGTCGCAACCTTCCGCAGCGGCGACCTGGGCCTTGCGGTACGCGCGTCATGCAGCGTGCCGGGCGTGTTCATTCCGCCAAAAATCAATGACGTCGATTTTGTTGACGGCGGCCTCGTGAGCCCCGTGCCGGTTCGCATTGCGCGCGATGCGGGCGCGGATTTTGTGATCGCAGTGGACGTGAGCAGCGGGCCACTCAACGCGACGCCGGTTGGCATTTATGAGCAGGTGATGCACAGCTTTGAAATCATGGGCCGTTCGCTGGCGAAGCTGGAAGCAGATCAAGCCGACGTGGTAATCCGCCCGGACGTGACGCGTATCGCCAGCACGGATTTCAGTTCGCGTGCTGCGTTCATCCAGATTGGGCAATCAGCCGGGGCGCGCTTTGCCCCGGTGGTACAGGAGAAGCTGGCGCTTTGGCGTGCGGGAAAAAAGCGGGCGTAACAGCGAGTCGCTGGCGCAAATTGCATGGGCAGAATAAACTCTGCGCATGACTTCTTTCGCCGATCTCCTCCAAAAAAATCGTGCTGGTGCCGACGCGTTTATCGCGCGTTTGCCGAAGGCGGAATTGCACTTGCACATCGAAGGCTCGCTGGAGCCTGAGATGATGATTGCCAAGGCCTTCAAGCATGGCATCAAGCTGCCGTACGCCAATGTGGACGCACTGCGCGCCGCGTATAACTTCAGTAATTTGCAGGAGTTTCTTGACCTGTATTACGCGGGCGCCGACGTGCTGCGTGACCGCGACGATTTTTATGATTTGACGTGGGCGTATTTGCAGCGCGCCATGGCGGACAACGTCGTTCACACCGAAATTTTCTTCGACCCGCAAACGCACACTGCACGCGGCATTGATCTGGAAGACGTGGTCGAAGGCATCGTTGAAGCGCTGCACGACGGCGAGGCGGAGTTGGGTATCACCTGGCGTTTGATTCCGAATTTTTTGCGCCATCTAACTGAGCAAGACGCCATCGACACGCTCGCTGAACTTGAGTCGTACATGGAGCATTTCCACGGGTTTGGGCTTGATTCGAGCGAAGTCGGCAATCCGCCGTCGAAGTTCGCGCGCGTATTCGCCGAGATTCGTTCGCGCGGACTGCCGGTGGTCGCGCACGCGGGCGAAGAAGGCCCGCCGGAGTACATCATCGAGGCGCTGGACATCCTGAAGGTGGCCCGCATCGATCACGGCATTCGCGCGATTGAGGATGAGGCGCTGACCTCGCGACTGGCGCGCGGGCAAATTCCGCTGACGGTGTGTCCGCTATCAAACGTAAAGCTGTGCACCGTGCCATCGCTCGCCGCGCATCCGCTAAAAAAACTCATGGATGCGGGTTGCCTGGTGACGATCAACTCCGACGATCCAGCCTATTTCGGCGGCTACATCGGCGAGAACTATCGAGCGATTGCGACTGCGCTTGATCTCAGCAACGAAGACTTGAAAATGCTGGCTGCGATGAGCATTCGCGGCAGTTGGCTACACGAAGTTCAGAAGGTGCGACACCTTGCAAAGATTGATCAGCTTTAAGTGGAAAGGCTTATCTCATCTGGCCTAAAGGCTGTTTTTTTAAAAATCGACTTTAGCTGAAATAAGCACTAAGCCCATGTTAAATGGTGCTTTCAGCATAAAGCTGTCATCTAACTTGCACAAGCCATCGTCGCCGCAGCGAGCGGTTTTCCCGATGCATCCTCTGCGATCACGTGCAGCAGACTGGCAGCGCGCCGAACTTCTTTTGGCAGGCGAACGTCAAGCGTGAACGCGCCGTTGCCGTCTTGTGGCAGCGCACCGTGCGCGCGCACGACCGCATCGTGGCGCAGCGTGACGCCGCGGTTTTCGCCGGCTTTTACGGCTGAAACCAAGCCGTTTTCGGTCACGGCGTAACGCAGGCGAATGTTGCCAGAAGGGACGGCCAGCCTGCCGCTGACGGTCAGCCCATCGTCGCGCCAGGTCGTCGCCGCGTTGAACTGGACGGTTGCCACTTTGCCGGCGCCCCAACGCGCCGCGCCGCTAGTCCACGAGCGGTCATCCTTGCCGTTGACGAAAATTTGCGGCGTGTACGCACCTGTCGCCGCGCCGTTGGCAACGAGAGCCGACTGCCGGTGCGTAAACGCGGGCTGCGCGAAGGCATCTTTCCAGCCGATGTAGTCCCAATAATCGACATGGAACGCGAGCGGTATGAACGCTCCGTCTTTGCCGTGCTCATTGATGGTTTTCGACAACCAGCGATCCGCCGGCGGGCAGCTATCGCAGCCTTCGGACGTGTACAGCTCAACGATCACGGGCACCGTTACGCCGCTGGTAGCGGTGCATTGGATGGCGGCGAATACGGGCGTAGCGACGTGCGCACCGGCAAGGACGAGCGCCGTTGCCGCTCGGAAAAGTGCAGAATTCATCAGCTTGCTTTCGGTTGAGTAGATGCCGCTGGGTCGCGCGCAGTGTTTCAAGCCTTACAGGGCAATGTCGTCGCCACCCGGATATAGGATGCGCTCCGCGCTCCGCGCCTTGATCCACGATATAACGCTTAGCCCGATCCGCGTCTTGGTGCGCCGGGCAAACGCTATGTCGCATTAGGGCAAATGAATTTCGCCGCCACCCAACGCCAGCACGCGCCCGCCGACACGAATGCGTTTGTCTGCCGTGAGGGAGAGCTGCAATACGTTCAACCGATTGATAAATTCGCCTTGGGTGACGGTGAATTGCGACGGCGTCTTCTCGCCCGCATCCAGCAGAAATCCGCCGAGGTTCGCGCAGGCTGAGCCAGTGCCGGGGTCTTCGGTGAGGCCGCCGCTCGTTGGGAAGAAAAAGCGTACCTGGAAGCGGTCGGGCGCAACGCGAGCGACGACATAGGCGAGGTAGCGCTCGATCTTGGTCTTCACATGCTGTTTGAGCAACGCCTCGACCGGTTTCACGCGGGCCAGCACGTCAAGCGACGCGACCGGGATTACGATTTGTTCGCTGCCGGTGTCGACGTACATCGCCCCGCCCGCCAGATCACACTCGGCCAAGCCGAGCATCCGGGCGAGCTCGTCCGGCGCGATGTCAGCCGCGCGTGACGTGTGCGCATTCGCGGTAAAGGTCCACGTGCCGTCGTTGTACTCAACCGGAATGTCACCCGCCTTCATCGACAACGTCAGTAACTCGCCGCCCAAACCCAAAGCATGCGCAACCGACGCTGTGCCCAACGTCGGATGCCCCGCAAAGGGCATCTCGAACGCCGGCGTGAAAATGCGCACCTGCGGCGGCTGGTTCACTCGGGGCAGGATAAAGGTCGTTTCCGACAGATTGAACTGCGCGGTGAGCGCCTGCATTTCAGCACCGCTCATACCGTACGCGTTCTCAAACACGCACAGCGGGTTGCCTCCGAATGCGGCAGTGTCGGATTCAACGAAGACGTTGACGAGGCGATAACGAAAGGTGCGCATCAGCAAAACCTGGTTTGGTCAATTGTCAAAGAAAACTGGCTATGATCCAGCATCGTAACCGCTTGTGCGACTGTCGTGCGCTTCTTCGCCGCTTGATGCTTTCTCTTCCTGCCACCGACAGTCTGTTTGATCTGCTTCAGATCGGCGCTTACCGCTCCACGGTGAACGGTCAGCAGGTACGTACCAACCTTGCGCTGGCGCGGCTGAACGGTTATGACAACGAAGCCGAGGCGATGGCCGCGATGCACGACCTGTCCCGTTGGTACGTTGATCCGGCGCGTCGTGACGAGTTTGTGGCGCAATTACGCGCAGTCGGCTACGTCACCCATTTCGTCTCCGAGGTGTATCAGCACAAGACCGGCAAACGCATCTGGGTGACCGAAACGGCGCATGTGATTCGTGATTCGCAGGGCGAAATTTTGATGCTCGAAGGTACGGTTGAGGACATCACGGATCGCTTGCGCAAAGAGCGGCTGGTGCGGGCGAGCGAGCGCCGCTTTCGCGCGCTCACCGAACGTGCACACGCGGCGACTGCCGTCGTCGATGTGCAGGGCAAGATCCTTTACGCCAGCGCGAGCGTGTTTCCACTGTTTGGAGTAACGCCCGAGGCGCTGGTCGGCCGCAATCTTTTTGATACGATGCATGCGGACGATTTAGCCGAGCATCGCGCCGAACTGTACAGCGTGACGCAGCGGCAGAACACCGGTCGCGAAAGCGTCGCCCGCCATCGTCATAGCGACGGCTCGTATCGCTTCATCGCATCAATCGCAAACGACTGCACCGATGATGCGGCGCTGGGCGGCATCGTAGTTAACTGGCGCGACGTTACCGAGCGCATGCAGGATCAGGCACGACTGAAGTATCTGGCTGAGACCGACGCGCTCACAGGCCTCAGCAATCGCGCTCACTTTCAGCATCTGTGCGAAGCGCGCCTGACAGCGGGTGCAGGTGCCTCGCGGCGGTTTGCCATGTTGTTCATCGATTTAAACCGCTTCAAGCTGGTAAACGATGCTCATGGTCACACCGTGGGTGACGCCGTGCTGCGTGAGGTGGCGCAACGGCTGCGCGCCACAGTGCAGCCTGAAGACACGCTGGCGAGGCTGGGCGGAGATGAATTCGGACTGTTGATGCCTGCGATCACCGACGCTATGTGTGACGCGAAGGCGGCGCGACTGCTAGCCACATTCGACGATCCATTGCTGATTCTCAATATGCGCTTTGAGTTGGGCGCAAGCATTGGCATCGCACTGTATCCCGATGATGCACACAGCTTCAACGAGCTTCTGGCGCATGCCGATCTCGCCATGTTTGCAGCAAAAAACAAAGTGGCCAGCAGCGCCGCTCGCTTTGTTCCGCAGCTTGCCGACAAAGCGCGCCACCAAATGATGGTTGCGACCGATTTGCGCTTGGCCGTTGAGCGCGGTGAGTTGTTCGCCGTCTATCAGCCCATCGTCGACATGCGAACCAACGAGTGGCGCGGTGTAGAAGCGCTGGCGAGATGGCAACACCCGATGCGCGGCACCGTGATGCCGGAGGAATTTATTCCGGCTGCCGAAGAACAGGGCCTGATTGGCCCCGTTGGCCGCACGATCGCGACACTGGCCATCCGGCAGGGCGCAGCCTGGTCGCGACAATTCAGCGCGCCGCTGCGGGTGACCATCAATGTCTCGGCGCACCAATTACGCGAAACCGACTTTCTAGCATTCATCGCATCGGAATTAACGGGGCATGGCTTGCCGGCCTCCCGGCTATTCGTTGAGTTGACCGAAAGCGTGCTGGTTGATGCCGATTCCGTGAGCGTTAACACCGTCAACGGGTTGCGCGCGCTTGGCGTACGCATCGTACTCGACGACATTGGTGCCGGTTATTCGTCACTCGCCTACCTCAAGCGGCTGCGCATTGACCTGGTCAAACTCGACCGCAGTTTTGTGCAGGGCGTGCCGGATCGGCGCGTGGACGTTGCCATCATCCGTGCCTTATCCACGCTAGCCAGCAGCCTGGGCATTCATGTAGTCGCCGAGGGCATTGAAACAGCGGAACAGGCTGAATTTCTGATGTCCGAAGGACTCGTTTACGGCCAGGGCTTTTTGTTTGCGCGCCCCATGTCCGCCAGCGCTGTCGAGACCCAGCTCACGGCGGGCGCGGCGCAGATCTCACCAGAATGGACTGGGCTGAGATAATTACGGGTTACGGCGAAAAAACGCCCCGCCCTTACCCATAGCCACCGCAGGCCACAGACCCCCGATATGCAATACATCTACACCATGAACGCGGTCAGCAAGACTGTTCCGCCCAAGCGCGTCATCATCAAGGACATTTCGTTGTCCTTCTTTCCCGGCGCAAAAATCGGCCTGCTTGGCCTGAACGGCGCGGGCAAATCGACCGTGCTGAAAATTATGGCCGGTGTCGATAAAGACTTCACCGGCGAGGCGCGCCCGCAGGCGGGCATCAAGGTGGGCTACCTGCCGCAAGAGCCGCTCGTTGACGGCGACAAAACCGTGCGCGAAATCGTGGAAGAAGGCCTCGGTGGCGTGAAAGCTGCGCAGGCAAGGCTTGATGAGGTTTATGCGGCTTATGGCGAAGAAGATGCTGACTTCGATGCGCTCGCCAAAGAGCAAGGCGAACTGGAAGCCATCATCGCGGCAGGCGACGGGCACAACACCGACGCCCAGCTTGACGTGGCCGCCGACGCGCTGCGTCTGCCTCCGTGGGATGCGCGCGTTGGCGTGCTCTCCGGCGGTGAAAAGCGTCGCGTTGCGCTGTGCCGATTGCTGCTGTCGAAGCCGGACATGTTGCTGCTCGACGAGCCGACCAACCACCTGGACGCCGAGAGCGTGGAATGGCTTGAGCAATTCCTTGCGCGCTATCAGGGCACCGTCGTTGCCGTCACCCACGATCGCTACTTCTTGGACAACGCGGCTGAATGGATTCTTGAGCTTGATCGCGGACAGGGCATTCCGTACAAGGGCAATTACAGCGCGTGGTTGGAGCAAAAAGGCGACCGCCTGAAGAAGGAAGAATCCAGCGAATCGGCACGTCAACGCGCGCTGAAAAAAGAGCTGGAGTGGGTGCGACAAAACCCGAAAGGCCGTCAGGTCAAGAGCAAAGCGCGTCTGGCCCGATTCGAAGAATTGTCAAGCCACGAATATCAACAGCGGAACGAAACCAACGAGATATTTATCCCGGTGGCAGAGCGCTTGGGCAATCAGGTGATCGAGTTCAAAAACATCAGCAAGAGCTTCGGCGACCGCATGCTGATTGATGACTTGAGCTTCGCGATTCCGCCCGGTGCCATCGTCGGCATCATCGGCCCGAACGGTGCCGGTAAGTCGACGATCTTCAAACTGATTCGCGGCCTGGAGAAACCGGACAAAGGCGAAGTCGTCATCGGTCACACCGTGCAAATGGCCTTCGTCGACCAGTCACGCGAAAGTCTGGAAGACAACAAAACGGTGTGGGAAGATGTGTCCGGCGGTGCCGACATCCTCACCGTCGGGCGCTTCGAAATGCAAAGCCGCGCCTACATCGGCCGCTTCAACTTTAAAGGCGCGGACCAGCAGAAAAAAGTAGGCAACCTGTCCGGCGGTGAACGCGGACGCTTGCACTTGGCGAAGACGCTGCTCAAAGGCGGCAACGTGCTGCTGCTGGACGAGCCGTCCAACGATCTGGATGTCGAAACGTTGCGCGCGCTGGAAGATGCGCTGCTAGAGTTTGCAGGCACGGCGCTGGTGATCAGCCATGACCGCTGGTTCCTCGACAAGATTTGCACCCATATCCTCGCGTGTGAAGGCGACAGCCAATGGCAGTTCTTCAACGGCAACTTCCATGAGTACGAAGCCGACAAGGTGAAGCGCCTCGGCGAAGAAGGCGCGCGGCCTAAGCGGGTTCGGTTTAAGGGGTTGAAGTAACGCGTTGATCAATGGCCAGCGCCGCGCCCGCATACCGATGGCGTTGCCACAAGTGTGACGCTATAAACGCTGTCGGACAATCGATTTGTGCAGCGTGCCACTTCCCCGCCATCGCTTCCGCCGCCGATGTATCGCGCGGACAAGTTGCGCAGCGGCGCTACGAGCAAATGAAAATTGATGGCGTGTCGTTGCCAATACGAATCGTCATTGTCACCGGGCTGAGCGTCGCCGTGATCGGCGTCTTCATCATCAAGTTCGCTATTTCGATTCCGATGTTCATTTTCGGTGCCGCTGTCACGGCACTAGGTGCGGTGCTTGGATGGGTTGGTGATCGTCTCGACTCGCTCCGTCACAAGACACGGCTATAACTCAGTTAGTCAGATAAAATACAAGTTGATCAACCGCACGAGGATCAAGCATGCAACTCAACGTCTACGAAGCCAAAACCCAGCTCTCCAATCTGCTGGATCGCGCGCTTGCGGGAGAGACAATTGTGATTGCTCGCGCAGGCAAGCCGCTGGTGCGACTGGAACCTATTGAGCAGGCCCGCAAGTCGCGCAGCGGAGTGAAATTTGGTGGTTTGTCTGCGAAGCAACTCGGGCTTTCGCCTGATTTTTACGAACCATTTACCGATGACGACTTGATCGGCCACAAGTGAAGATTCTGCTCGATACCCACTTTGTTTTGTGGGTGCTCGCGGACAAGCCTCCGCCTGCGTTCTCAGCGAAAGCCATCTCACTCATTGACGCCGCCGACGAGGTCTATTTTTCGTCTGCGTCCATTTGGGAAATCGGCCTGAAGTGGAAGCGCGGAAAAATCGCACGCAAGCCTCGCCAGTTCTTTCAAAGCGCGGTCGAAAATGGATTGGTTGAACTTCCGGTAGACATAGATTCAATGATTCTGTCGTGCGAATTGCAGCATGCACACAGCGATCCATTTGACCGCCTGCTTTACGCCCAGGCAAAGCTCAACAAGCTACGCTTGCTCACTGTCGACGCAACACTAAAGGGATTCGGCACCGTAGTGCTGTCACCATAATGAACACCACCTTCAACTTCTCAGGCAAAGTCGCCCTAGTCACCGGCGGCGTTTCCGGTATTGGTGCTGCGGCGTCGCTTGCGTTCAAACGAGCCGGCGCGAAGGTGATTGCTTGCGGTGTGACCGAGCAGGAAATGAACGCGGTGCGGGTGAATCCTGACTTCGCCGGGGTGCGTTGCGAGACGTTGAATGTGCGCGATGGTGAGGCCGTGAAGCGGCTCATCGGTTCGCTTGACCAACTTGATTTCGTCGTGAACTCGGCGGGCATCATCCGTCGCGCAGCGGAGCATGATCCAGAAACGTTCGCGGAAGTGATCGACGTGAATCTCACGGGTGGCATGCGCGTGGCGACCGCGGCACGTCCACTACTAGCGAAGAGTGGCGGCGCGATTGTGTTCATCGGCTCGGTGATGAGTTTTTTCGGCGGTCCTGTGCAACCCGCTTATTCGGCATCGAAAGGTGCGGTGAAAAATCTCGTGATGTCACTCGGTGCGGCGTATGCGCCCGACGGCATTCGTGTGAACGCAGTCGCTCCCGGTTGGGTGATCACGGAGTTGTCACGCGGCGCGCGCGAGAACCCGGAACGCAATGCGCAAATCATGGGCCGCATTCCGATGAATCGCTGGGCAGAGACCGCTGAGATTGCTGACCCGATCATGTTCCTTTGCTCCGACGCCGCGCGCTATGTGACGGGCAGTATCCTGCCCGTCGATGGAGGCTACACAAGCGTCGGTTAGTTAACGCGCCGATGGCGCGCTGCTTGTTCAACGCTATACAGTAATTTCTTTCTCAACATCTTGCGCCTTACGCCGGGCGAGGGCAAGATTGGTCTTTACGCGATCCAGCACGATGTAGAGAAACAAGCCCTCTTTTCGCGCCAGCGGACGAATGATGTGGTACTGCTTGCCCAGCGTGATTAGGATGTCGTCGATGACATCGTTCAAACCCAGCGAGCGCATAACTTTCATTTTCGCGCGAACCACTTCGGTATTTCCGGCAGCCGCGAGTTCGAGATCAACGCCACTACCCGCAGAGCCCAAAATCATGCCGCTATTCGCGTCAACCAATGCCGCACAGAGAGCACCGTCGATGGTCAGGATTTCATCCAGACTCTGTTTAATTGAAGCCATATTGTCATTCCTATAAAAATGTTCGCGCAGACCTGAAGGCACCGTCCGCGCAAACGATCTGACGGGACCAACCATAAAAACTCGAGACACCGAAAGACCGATTTCAACTCAATTCACGATGCGCTGCCCGGCAGCAGGTCCACCGTCGCGCGGTCGAGCTTCTTCCCCCCGCGCGCGGCCACCTCGCGATCGACATCGGCCGTCTCAGGCCGCGCGTCGAGGAGCGCCACCGGGCCGGCCTCGCCCGCGAGCAGCCAGCGCTTCTCGCGCCCGCTGCGGAGGCCGATCAGGTGCGCCTGCGCAGCGCCCTGCCCCAGGCCCTCCCGGTCGGCGACCAGCCAGTCGCCGCCTGGGACGAGC
>JANXNO010000664.1 GCA_025354075.1 Burkholderiales bacterium
CACGAATTGGATTTCCAGATTGGAGTTTTCTTCATCTGTTCAAAGATGACACTCGGATCTTGTTTCCATTCGTTCTCTACCCGATGCTTGCCGTCAAACCACGGTGCCGAATATTCGCGATAGCGGTCCGCGTAGAAGCTGGGGTAGGGCGCAAAGGTTGATGCCGTCCATTCCCAGACGCTGTTGCCCCAGTCGATAGCACCGCGCGACGCCGCGACTTCCCATTCGTGCTCGGAGGGCAAACGTCGTCCTGCCCAGTGGCAATAGGCGTCGGCTTCCTGCGCGTTGACGTGCACCACGGGCGCTCTTGGATCGAGCGGCAGCCACGCGTCAAAGCATCGCGCCTGCCATCCCGATGCAGCCTCGCGCCAGTAGTGCGGATGCGTGCGGCCGGCGCGCGCCAGATATTCCCCCGACTCGACAAAGAGCAGAAATTGCGCATTGCTGATCGGCGTATGGTCGATGGCAAACGCGTCTAGCGCGACCTCGAAACCGTCACGTTCGTTGTCAAAACTGAACGCCGTGGAGCCGGGCTGATGTCCAATGTGCTCGCGAGTGGCTGCGACCCGTATATCGCCGGGCCGATGCATATCCTGCAACGGCGCCATCCATGCAGGCATTGGCCAGACCAGCGTTTGCGCGGTCCACGCCAGCGCTTCCAGATGCATCGCCTCGTGAAACATGGCGAGCCGAAACGCGTACAGCGCTTCGTCGCTTTCACCTGCCCGGTCAAGTCGGGCCAATGTCGCCGCCAGCGAGCGATCCAGATAGTCCAGCGTCGTGGCGCGGGTCAAGTCTGGCAGACGCCAGCGCGTGTCATGGGCGATCAGATTCGAGTTGAGAAAAACATCACACTCTGGCCACACTGACGGCGTGTCAGCCCGTGTGCCGCCATCTGCTGTGTTGTACGCATCACGCACGCACCACCATTCGGCAAACCAGGCGACATGTGCCGCCTCCCACAGCGGCGGATTGACGGTGGCAATGACCGGTGGCGCAAGTTGCGCGTCGCTGAGGGCGGCAACAAACTCGCGCAGGCACGAGCGAAGCGCAACCAGCTGCCCGCTGATTGCAGCGCGACCGAGGCTGCGCGCATGCAGGCCCGTTTCGACCAGTGCAGTGTGCGATAGTTGTTGCATGAAACCCAGCGTTGTCATTGTTTCACCAGCCAATGCCACAGCCAACAACGGCAATTGGCACACAGCCGCCCGTTGGGCGCGGTATTTGTCCCGTGATTATGCGGTTAAAGTGGTTGAGCAGTGGACTGCGAAGGATCCTTTGCCAGACGTCATGCTGGCGCTGCACGCGCGTCGCTCGGCCGAGTCGATGCTGCAATTTCGTCAGGTGCGCGACAAAGGCGGGCTGATCCTTGCGTTGACTGGCACCGATGTTTACGGTGACATTCATACCATTGAGGCCGCGCAGCGTTCGTTGCTGATTGCTGACTGGTTGGTGCTATTGCAGCCCAACGCGATGTTTGAGCTGCCCGAAGCGGTGCGACACAAGTGTGAAACGATTTTTCAGTCTG
>JANXNO010000432.1 GCA_025354075.1 Burkholderiales bacterium
GATCGTTCGCCCGCTGCCTCGACCACGCGCTGGATCGCATTGATCGCCGCCATCGCAGGCTTCCTCGTCACCACCCCCCTCTACACCGGTTTCGACCCAACTACGGCCGCGCTGCAATTTGTTGAAAACGTGCCTTGGATCGAGCGCTACAAGATCAACTATTACCTCGGCGTTGACGGCATTTCGATGTGGTTCGTGTTGCTCAACAGCTTCACGACTATTCTCGTTGTGATTGCCGGTTGGGTGGTGATCGAGAAGCAACCCGCGCAATATTTCGCGGCATTCCTGATCATGTCAGGCCTCATCAACGGTGCCTTCGCAGCGGCTGATGGCATCCTGTTTTATGTGTTCTTCGAGGCGATGCTGATCCCGATGTATCTCATCATCGGCATCTGGGGCGGGCCGAACCGGCTTTACGCAGCGATCAAGTTTTTCCTGTACACCTTGCTCGGCTCGCTGTTGATGCTGGTCGCGCTGATTTATCTGTACACGATGACCGGCGGCAGCTTCACCATTGCTGATTTTCACAAAGTGCCGCTCGGCAAAACGCCGCAGTTGTTGCTGTTCGTCGCGTTCTTTTTGGCCTTCGCCGTGAAGGTGCCGATGTGGCCCGTTCACACCTGGTTGCCCGACGCACACGTCGAAGCGCCGACCGGCGGCTCGGTGATTTTGGCGGCCATCACGTTGAAGCTCGGTGCCTATGGTTTCCTGCGTTTCATCCTGCCCATCGTGCCCGATGCGTCGCACATATTGGCCCCATTCGTCATCGGTATTTCGCTCATCGCCATCGTGTACATCGGCTTTGTCGCGCTGGTCCAGACCGACATGAAAAAGCTGGTTGCCTATTCGTCGATTTCGCACATGGGCTTCGTCACGCTCGGCTTCTTCCTTTTTGTAGGAGGACAGGGCAGCGCGCTGGGCATCGAAGGCGGCCTGATGCAAATGATCTCGCACGGCTTCGTGTCGGCGGCGATGTTCCTGTGTATCGGCGTTCTGTACGACCGTCTGCATAGTCGCAACATCGCCGATTACGGCGGCGTGGTGAACGTCATGCCGAAGTTCGCGGCGCTGTTCATGCTGTTCGGCATGGCCAACGCGGGCTTGCCGGGTACGTCGGGTTTTATCGGCGAATTCACTGTCACACTCGCAGCGGTCAAACAGGGCATGTTCTGGACGGCTGCCTGCGCGGGCCTCGCGTTGATCCTCGGCGCGGCGTACACGCTGTGGATGTACAAGCGCGTGATCTTCGGCGAGATTGGCAACGACCATGTTCGCGAAATGACAGACCTCACGCGACGTGAATTCTGGATGCTGGTACTGGTCGCAGCCGCAGTGCTCGGCATGGGCCTGTACCCCGCGCCGTTCACCGAAGTCATGCACACCAGTGTCGACGAGCTGATCAAGCACGTCGCGCGCAGCAAGCTGTAATTGAACCGGCGTAGAACTGATCCATGAAAGACATCCTTCTCGTTCTCCCAGAAATCGTCCTGCTAACGCTTGCCGGTCTGATCCTGATTGCTGACCTCTTCGTCACGCGGAATCAAAAGTGGTTCACCTACGCGTGCGGTATCGGCGCGTTGTTGTGGACGGCGCTCTACGTTTTCGTGCCATTCACTCCCGTTGGAAGCCTCGCACGCGAAACCGCGTTCAGTGGGCTGTTCGTGGCCGACGGTGTATCGACCGTGCTCAAACTCGCGATGTTGCTGTCCGCTGCGGCAGCGCTTGCGTACTCGTGGACGTACCTTAAAAAGCACAACCTCGACAACGGCGAATTCGTTGCGCTGGTGTTGTTTGGCACGCTCGGCATGATGGTCATTGCCAGCGCCGCGAGCATGCTCACGGCGTACCTCGGCCTTGAACTGTTGAGCCTGTCGATGTACGCACTGGTCGCGCTCAAACGCGATGACAAAATCGCAACGGAAGCGGCGATGAAATACTTCGTACTCGGCGCGCTTGCGTCCGGCCTGCTGCTGTTCGGCATGTCGATTGTGTATGGCGCGACAGGCACGATCAGCCTCGGCGGCATCTCGACAGCACTTGCCAAAGCCAACACCACAGCGGTCGCGCTGGGCCTCATCTTCATCGCGGCCGGCGTTGCGTTCAAGCTCGGCGTCGTGCCGTTCCACATGTGGGTGCCCGACGTGTACACCGGCGCGCCTACGGCTGTGACGCTCATCCTCGCCACTGCGCCGAAGATCGCAGCCTTCGCGCTCGCGTACCGCTTGTTCGGAACCGGCCTGACGCCTGCGTACGAAGACTGGTCGATCATCCTCGCGGTCATCGCCACGCTGTCCATCGTGCTCGGCAACCTGATCGCCGTCG
>JANXNO010000021.1 GCA_025354075.1 Burkholderiales bacterium
GCAATTTTCAACACGCCCGGCACCAGGCCGACGCGCACGCCACGGAAGCGCTCATTCGACAGAATCGCTGCGCGTTGCAAGGTGTGCAACAACAGCAAACGATCAATGGTCACGAGCTTGGTATGCGACGTTGGAATCACGCGGTTGTAATCGGGAAATTTACCGTCGATCACTTTGCTGGTGAGCTCAATATTGCCAAAGCTGAAGCGCACCTGGTTGGCCAGAATATCAATCGAAATCGGCTCGTCGGTGTCGGCCAAAAGCTTCGACAACTCGATCACCGTTTTGCGCGGCACGATGATTTCCTGCTTCGCGAAATTGCCTTCAACCGGCATCACCGCATAGCTCAGACGATGACCGTCGGTGGCCACACACACCAGCTGATCTTTTTCCAGAACGAACAACATGCCGTTCAAATAAAAGCGGATGTCCTGTTGCGCCATCGCGAATTCGACGAGACGCAATGTCGCCTTGAGCAATTTTTGCGGCAGCGAGAAGCTTTGTAGCTGCTCCTGACTCATGGTCAGACGCGGATAGTCAGCCGCCGGCAAGGTCTGAAGACTGAAACGGCTTTTTCCGGCCTTTACAGCCATCTTGCCGTCTTTGGCATCGATGGAGACCTCGCTGGTATCAGGCAGCGCGCGCAGCAGGTCCTGGAGCTTTCTGGCGGCTACAGTGATCGCCTGGTCGCCCGCGTCTGCCACTTCAACTTTCGCCGAAATCTGCAATTCAAGATCGGTCGCGATGGTGGTGAGCGTGTTGCCCTTGTGCTCGAACAGCACGTTGGCCAAGATCGGTAGCGTCTGCCGCCGCTCAACAATGCCGGAGACGGCCTGCAATGGTTTCAACACCAGATCGCGAGGTATGTTCTTAAATTGCATATAAACCTAATCCTATCTAACAATGTGCAATGATCTGTGTGAATAACTATAAAAAAATTATTTAAAACAATGAGTTATATGAGTGGCGTACATATGTTTCACAACCAGTAACAAAGGCTAGCGGTTTGTGGACGAGAAATTTCGCACACCGAAATTAAGCACTTATCCACAATTTCTATTTACTTATCAACACCTTTTCAAACGCTTAAATCTCTAACTCGTTTCCAGAGTTTTCACCAACTAGCCGCGTAATACCTGTAACAAAAACGAAAAATCATGCTGAATTTGCGGTGTGCTTTCACGTAAGGTCGCAATCTGTCGACAGGCATGCAGCACGGTGGTGTGGTCCCGTCCGCCGAAGTTTTGCCCGATCTCGGGCAGCGACATGGGTGTCAATTCTTTCGCTAGCGTCATCGCCATCTGCCGCGGTCGCGCCACGATGCGCGAGCGCTTTTTGGAATGCATGTCGCTGGTTTTGATCTTGTAATAATCGGCCACTGTCTTCTGGATGTTCTCGATCGAGATTTGCCGCGACTGCACGGCGAGCAGGTCACGTAGCGCTTCTTTGGCCACCTGCGGAGAAATCGCCACGTTATGAAAGCCAGCATAGGCAATCACCCGCTTCAATCCACCTTCAAGCTCGCGCACGTTGGAGCGAATGTGCTTGGCGATAAAAAACGCTACTTGCTCATCAAGCACCATGCCGATCTGCTTGGCTTTGGCGAGCAAGATGGCAACGCGCATTTCAGTCTCCGGCGGCTCCACCTGCACCGTCAAGCCCCAGCTAAAACGGCTTTTCAGACGGTCTTCGATACCCTCGATTTCTTTTGGGTACGTGTCGCAGGTGATGATGACCTGCTTCTTCGCCTCGGTCAGCGTGTTGAACAGGTAAAAAAACTGCTCTTGCGTACTGCTCTTGTTATTGAAAAATTGGATGTCATCAATCAACAAGAGATCGAGCGTGGAATAACTCTGCTTGAATGCGTCCCACGCCTTGTGTTGGTACGCTTTAACCACGTCTGACACGTAGCGTTCGGCATGGATGTAGCGCACGCGGGCTAACGGACGTTCGCGCAGCAGCTCGTTGCCGATGGCTTGCAATAAATGCGTTTTTCCGAGTCCGACACCGCCGTAAATGAACAACGGGTTATAGGCATCGCCCGGATTACTGGCCACTTGTTGCGCAGCGGCGCGTGCCAGTTGATTCGCTTTGCCGGTGACAAAACTATCGAACGTGAAACTGGAATTAAGCGCCGTTTCACGAGCCGGTTTGACAAATGCGGTGACGATTGGCGTTGCCGGCAAAAAAATTGCCGGAGCAGCGGAGTCATAGCCTGATTCAGCCGGTTGCTGTGCAGCGATTGGCTCTGAGCCAGCCGACAGCACTGGCGTTGTTTGTACCGCCTGTCCGTTGCCGGCTGCAGCCACCGCCAGCCGAATCGTTCGTGGCTCCGGAAAGTACTGCGCCGCCAGCGAATCAATGGTGCCAAGATAACGATCTCGCACCCACTTGCTGATGAATGCGTTAGGCGCGACGACAGTCACGGTCGAATCCGTCTCCTCGGCACTCAACACACGGAACCAGGTCGCAAATTGTTGTGACGACAGCTCCCGCTCAAAATGAGAGAGGCAGTGCGACCAAAATGCTGAACTGACTGGCGACGAAGGCGGATGCATGGGCAATGACGAAAGCGATGACGGATACGAAGACATTGCGATGCTGACAACCGCTTAAAGTCGAGGAGAGTCGGGGAGAAAACTGGAAACGAACCGGATATTAGAGACAGAGAAAATCCGATATCAAGCCACTATTTTAGCGTGAAAGCGGCCCAAGCGGCGAGACTTATCCACAGGTGGTAACCAGTGTTAATAAATCCAGTTTATGACTTTTTTCCGGATAGAGTAATCCATGCACCCAACAGTGCTGTGGCAATTCCAGCGCAAGTAAGCACTTGCAGTTGCAATCCCTCCCAAATCACGGACATCAGCACTGCACCCGTCGGTGCCAGCACCGAGACGTACATGGTGCGCGCGGAGCCTTCGCGTTTCAGAAGAGTGAGGTAGCAGAGGAAGGTAACGATGGTTCCGGGGACTGTCAAATACACGAAAGCCACCCAGAAAAAAGGGCGACCATCGAGGTGCAACGATTGACCGGAAAGCAGGCCATAGGCAACGGTAACGGCAGCCCCATACGCCATCGCCCACGCGGTGTAGGTGACCACCGGGACGCCCGACCGGTTAAGCTGAATCGAACACACCGCTCCAATGCTGGAGACGAGCGCTGCAATCATCATCGCAGCCATGCCCCACACGAAGCTTGCGGACACCTGCGTGTTCATCACGTCAGGCAAAAAACACATCACGACGCCCGCGACGCCGAGACTTCCGCCGAGCCAGGTGAGTCTTGTGATGGGTGTGCCGTAGCTCATGCGAGTTAGCGCGGGCGTCAGGAACACCATCAGGGTGAAGGCGATGGCGACCAGACCTGACGGAATGCTCTGCTCAGCAACATAAGTCAGCACATAGCTGATGCCATATGCGCAAATTCCGGAGGCTGCTGTCCACGCATGCAGGTTGAGCGTCAGCCGCAGCGGTTCTCTACGAATCGCCAGCCAAACAAACAGGATCAAAGCGGCGCATCCAAAACGAAGCCCTACCGCGTAAGTGGGTGTCGTTACGCTGCCCAGTTGCAGCGTGATGGCGTAGAACGTTGTCGACCAGATGACAACCGGAATAAGGAACAGGATCCAGCTTCGGCGAGACATAGCAATCCGGGGCGAACATTAAGTTGCCCGGGAAAAATACAGGGCGAAACAGACTTGCTAGGCGACCGGAACGCGGCGCGGAAAGCGAATATTGAGCTGCTTCAGCTTTCGGTATAAGTGCGTGCGCTCAAGTCCGGCTTTATCAGCCACGCGGCTCATGTTGGCGGACTCACGCCCCAGCAGATTTTCAAAATAAATCCGCTCGAACGCTTCGCGCGCTTCACGCAGCGGCAGCTCAAAAAACTCAGGCGGCAACGCCGGCCGATCCGGCTCAACCGAGTCACGCAAATCACCCAGAATCGCCTGCAAATGATCGACCGTGATGTCGTCGTTATTCGACAACAACAAGCTCGACAAAACGCTTTGCAACTGAATCAGATTGCCCGGCCACGGCGCGGCTTCCAGCAGTTGCCGAACCTCCGGTGACAGTCGCGCAGGTGCTTCTGGAGAAAACGCCAATGCGCAACGTTCAATCAAACCATTCAAATCAGAACGGCGAGCACGCACCGATGGAATCACCACCGTGCTCGACGACAACAGCGCAAACAAATTCGGATCGAATCGACCCTCACCGGACAACTGACCGAGCGGCTCGCTACTCGCACAAACGATGCGCACGCTGTACGCGCTGGTTTTTCCCAGCATGAAAGCCAGTGATCGCTGTTCACTGCGCGACAAGTGCGCAATCTCCGGGCAGTACAACGTGCCACTACGCGCGCTTTCCAAGATTTCCAGCGGCGAGCTGATCAGGCGTTGCCCGCTCTCCAGCGTCAGCCACGGCGTGTTCGGCTCATGCAATGCGCGCGCACATTCGATGAAGCCAACACCCACCTCGCCCGTCAGCAATACAGTGCGACGTTCGGTAATCAAGGTTTCCAGCCGTGATCGCAACTCGTTGATGACCGGGCTTTGACCCAGTTCGGCGAGGCTAATCGTACTGCTGCGTTTTGGATGACCAACCTTCAGCGCGCGCTGAACGGTGCCCAGCAATTTCTGCAAGCCAATTGGCTTTTCCAGAAAATCGAATGCGCCAATGCGCGTCGCTTCAACCGCAGTTTCGATGGTCGCGTGACCGGACAACATCACCACCGGCATCGTCAATTGGCCTGCTGCTTTCCATTCTTTCAAAAGCGTCACACCGTCTGCATCTGGCATCCAGATGTCGAGCAGAATCAGCGACGGCGTATGTTTGCGCCGCATCTCGCGCGCAGCGGCGGCGTTCTCGGCGAGGCGAACTATAAAGCCTTCATCTTCGAGAATTTCCTGTAGCAATTCGCGAATACCGACTTCGTCGTCGACAACCAAAATTTCTGTGGGAGCGATCAAGCGTCTATCTTTTCTGCGGCCATTAATGGAAATATGACGGTCACAATTGCGCCGCCGTGGATGGAATTATCAACGCTGATCCGGCCCTTGTGCTCATCGATAATTTTCTTGACGATCGCAAGGCCGAGCCCGGTACCTTTGGGCTTGGTGGTGACGTACGGTTCAAACGCACGCTGCTTGACGGCATCAGAAAAACCAGCTCCATTGTCGCAGAATCGCAGCAACAGTTCACGCTCAGGGTCATCCTTCGCTTCTTGCCCCAGCATGATGCGCTCACTGGCTTCGACCTTTACCGCGCCGTCAGGCCGGTCGAGGCAGGCATCCACCGCGTTCTGCATCAGGTTATGTACCACCTGCCGCAGCCGCGTCGCCTCGCCGCGAATTATGCGTTCAGCGCTGTGCCAGTCGAGCGTCAGCTTTACCGGATACGAGGCGTAGAGCTCCAGTGTTTCCTTGAGTAGTGCCTCCACATCAATCGCCTGCAAGCTTCCCGCTCGTGGCCGCCGGGCATAAATTGCAAAATCATTGACCATGTTCTTCATGGCCGTGACCTGGTTGACAATCGTGTGGGTGCCGCGTCGCAAAATCTCTGCATCCGCCTCCGACAAACGCGCTGAAAGTTTCATCTCCAGCCGCTCGGCCGAGAGCTGAATCGGCGTCAGAGGATTTTTGATCTCATGTGCCAATCGCCGCGCAACCTCGGCCCACGCAGTATCGCGCTGGGCTTGTAGCACCTCGGTTACGTCGTCAAACACCACAATGCGCGCACCTACGTCTGCGACTACGCGGCGCGCCCCACGCAGAATGAAGGTGCGCGCGTTACCGCCCACCATCAGCTCTTGCTCACGCTGCCAGTCGTTTTCACCGCTGGCCATGAAGTTGCGCGACACGATATCAGCAAACACTGATAGCGAGGGCTCGTCGTGCGGCCATGCGGCGAGCGCTTCGCCAACGCGTTCATCGATACGCGCCTGCAAAATCACCGCTGCGGCGGCGTTGGCGACGCGAAGCACAAAATCATCGGTAAACACGAGTACGCCCGCGTTCAGGTTTTTGAGAATGCTTTCAAGATACAGATTGCTGGTCTCAATCTCGCGGCGGTTCGCCAGATCGCGCGTTCTGGCATCAGCCAGCTGAGAGGTCATGGTGTTGAAGGACTGCGTCAATACGGACAGCTCGTCGCGTCCTTGTACCGGCTGCCTTCGCGAAAAATCACCCTCCGCGACTGCCAGCGTGCCTTCCGCTAACCGCGCTAGCGGCTGCGCCAAGCGCTCGGCAAAGACTGAGGCCAACGCCAACGCAGACAACAGCGCCATCATCAACGTCAACGTCAACGTAAAAGCAAATAAACGTTTCAACGCATTGCGTTGAAATGACAATTCCTGATAGTCACGCGAACCCGCCTCCACGCGCTCCGCCTGCTCGCGCAGCAATGCGGGCACCGGTTGCGTAACAAGCAGGATTCGAAATGGCGCGCCAGCGTCACTGCCGCGAACGGGCACGAGGACCTTCAGCTGCAAACCGTTTTCCCCCGCCGATTCGACAAGCGATATCGTTTGTTGCGCGCGAACCTGGCGCAGCTCCATCGCAGAGGGCGTTACCGGCGGCAGTGCAAGCACGCTCTCGGTGGCCTGTACGATAAAGCCGCCTGTCGCCGTGAGTAGCGACACGTTGGCGACGCCCGTTTGCTCGCGCAGCGTGGTGAGTGTTGTGCGCGACACCGACGGATCGCTTGATGCCAGTGAGGTGGCAATGATCTCAGCTTGCCGCGACAATTCTTTCAACGGCTGATTCAGCGCCGTGCGTCCCAATTGGAGGCCGGTCTCAAGCGCTTTGTCGATGCGCGTGTCGAAATAACTTTCAATCGACGACGATAAAAACTGCACTGAAATGCCATACACCAAGGCGCCCGGCAGCACCGCGACGACCGCAAAAAACATCATCATTCGCGTCGTCAACTTCGAGCCGAACACCTCGGCGCGACGCGCGCGCAGCAGCAATCCGACTTGATAGACAACAAGCACCGCAAGCCCCGCCACAATCAGCGCGTTGCCAATGATCAGCTCGGTGTAGTAGCGGGTGAACAGCGCCGAGTTAGCCGAGGCTGTCGCCAGCAAGGTGATCAGCACCGCGCCTGCCACTGCCAGCACCAGCCACGCCACGCGCATCCAGCGCGGTGCCGCAAGACCTAGCGCGGCAGCGCGCTCGGTCGCAAACGGTTCAGGCCCGGCAGTATTCATGGCGTGAGGATCACACGATACCAGTCGCTAATCAGCGTCCATTCGCGCGACACCAGCGTGTTCACTTGCAGCGGTTTTGGCAGCTGCGTGGTGTCCAGTTTCAGGCGCAGTGACAACTCGTAGCGCTCCCCCGTGCGTAGTTCGCGTTTGTCGAGCAACGTGCGTCCGCGCACCAGTCGGATCTGGCGCATCGCCTCGTCGAGCGAGGTGAAACTATTGACGCCACTACTGGTGCGCCCCGTGTCGACACGATACGAATTGGTGAGCGCAGCGTAGGTCAAACGGCGCACAAACTGCGGCGAACTCAGCGTTTCATCGAACCAGTAAGAGCGACTGCGCGACATCTCGGTTTCGAGGACAAAGTAAAGCGGTGTGCCACGTAGCAGCGCTTCTTCCAGCGGTGCGGTCAGCGAAAAGTCAAACTCTGCATCGAGTACGAACGCGTCTTCCTGTGCACGAACAACCGCACTTTTTACAGCGATAGTCTCTGCCGAAACC